>DAOVRJ010000060.1 GCA_030628225.1 Candidatus Zixiibacteriota bacterium
CCTCGGCAATCTTGCTGATGGCATAAGCATTGAACGGATTATGGTACTCCTCTTTAAGTCTCAGAAACTCCATGGGCTCACCGCATCTCGGACAGAGAATCTCCCACTGTCCTCTCTTTAACTGCTCCTGTGATCGGCTGATCGGTTGTATGATGGTGCCCTGTTTATCACCCGCCATGCCCCCCAATTCATTTGCCTGGCCATGGCAGGCTGCGCGGGCACAGCGATACTGGCCCTCGCCATAAACCGCCTGACTGGATGCCACGATCACCTTTTCCACAGCCCTACCTTTTTCTCTCAGCTCCTTGCTCTGATCAAGTATCAACTCGTGGATCATCGCCGTGCTGACGCTGTTTACATGCAGAAACTTGCTGAAATCGTGCATATAATCCTGGTAAGCAGCCTGGTGAAAGATCACCTGTACCCCATCCATGGCCCTTGCTAACGTCTCCCTGTCTCTTACATCTCCTTGAATGAACTCAAAATCTTTATGAATCCAGGGGGGTTTGCCCTTGGGATGTACTCTAGATTCTAAGCTGTCCAATATCCGAACTTCATATCCCTCTTCCAGCAAACGGTCGGCAATGTGCGACCCTATGAATCCCGCACCCCCAGTGACCAATGCTTTCATCTCTCGTCCCAAGACATTTCCATTAAGGGTTCAACAACATTATAATTTATCGGCACAATCCGCCCTGGCGCTCACCGCGTATTGGCTGCTACTCTTTACTTGCCTGTTCCCTTGATCACAATCTTCGCCGTATCCAACAATATCTTCATGTCCAGCCAGAAGCTGCGCTTTTGAATATATTCCAGATCAAGTTTCACCCACTTGTCGAAATCGAAAATCTCATTTCGGCCCTGCGTCTGCCACAAACAAGTAATACCCGGCTTAACAGCCAATTTCTGCTTCTGCCAATCATTAAACCGTTCGTACTCAGTTTGCAACGGAGGCCGCGGTCCCACCAGGGACATATCACCCTTTATTACACTCCATAGTTGGGGAAGCTCGTCCAGACTGAATTTGCGCAAGAATTTTCCGACCGGAGTAATCCTCGGATCGTCGCTCAGCTTGAACATCGGGCCTGTCATCTCATTCCGTAAAAGAAGCTTCTCTTTGAGATGCTCCGTATTCTGAAACATCGAGCGAAATTTGTACCCGGTAAAATAGCGACCTTCCTCGCCGACTACCGGCCATCTGTAAAAAACAGGACCTTTCGATGTTGCCTTGACAGCAATGGCAATGGCAATAAGAACGGGAGAGAGCGTCAATCCGAGAAGAGATGCGGTTACGAGATCAAAAAATCGTTTGGTTTTATCGTAAATGCTCTTCATTTTCTTCATATCTTCATCTGTACCGGCTTTTTACAAGAAACAGATTATGGGCACTTTTCAATCGCCGGAAATCGCGATAATACCGTTTCAAATAAATACAGCTTTTCCGCTTCGCCCTAATTTATATCTCTTCTCAAGTAAAGAATCCGCATCAATCACCTGAATAAGCTCTTAACATCTCGTCATCAGATCGCCCGCGGCACATCCACAAATAACAAAGGCTCCTAGACGTATGAGCCGATAGGAACTTTATTATCTCCGAGAATCTGGTCCCAGATTCTCGGCCGGCGATTACGTTTCCAAAGAACTACCTGGAGAATGATCGGTACAGCTTTTCCAGTCCCTCTGTCACCGCATCCCAGTTATAGCACTGAACGATGCGGTTTCGGGCTTTGATCTGATATTCCTTCACTTTTTGGGGATGATCGACTAAGTCCTGGAGCTGTTTCCGCAAATCTTCTACATCATTTTTCCGGAAGCAGACGCCAGCATCCCCTATTGTCTCACAATTCTCTGGCAGCGCGTTCACCACTACACAGTTTCCGTAACCCATGGCCGATAACAAAGCCGGGGAGGTCCCCTCTATCTCAGAGGCGGTTACATATAAATAGGCGTTACAACATAGCTGCTTATAATCCTCACCATAAACAAATCCCAAAAATTTCACGTTGGGATTTGTGGTGCTCTTCAACGAACGGATGTAATCCCGGCTGAAGACATCGTCCCCCACGATAGCCAATTTCTTATCGGTGTTCAAACCATCAAAGGCTTGGATGAGCCTGTGAACACCTTTCTCCGGCTTCAGCCTGCCCACGAACAGCAGATAGCCATTCTTTTCCAGATTGAATTTCTTAAGCGCATCCATTCTCTCTGTTCGCTGAATCTCCGCTCCATAGGGCAAGTATTCAGTTCGCGCACGGAATTCCTCCCAGTAATAACGCCCGATAACTCTGCTGTCGACGACGATGCGGTCGGCGAACCTAGTGGCTACCCGTTCGGCCAACCGGAGATACCAGCTAGCGAACTTGCTCCACTTGGCGCGTTTCCAATCCAGAGCATCCACGGAGATGACAACTTTTTTAGAGACACAACGCAAGAACGGAATCATCGCGGAACTTCCTACGCCGTAAATATGGATGATATCTACATGCTTCGAGGCCAGTGAAATTGTGGATAAAAGCGAGGAAATCAATGTGGCCAGATGCTTGCTTTCCAGCGTGGGAACCCTGATCATCTTGACACCCCGATATGATTTGCTGGTGTTGTCACTGGATCGATGGTAAACAATTACCTGATGGCCCCGTTCTGCCAGCCTTGTGCTCACTTCCTGTACGCAGGTCTCAAAACCACCGTGTCTCGCCGGGATTCCCTTGGTACCTATAATTGCAATCTTCATCTTTTAAGCTTCCCCTTCTCCTGGCCCCGATGAGACACCTCTATCAGAGGAGTTCGGCTTCAGAGCTTCGATACGCCGTCTCAAATATGTAGAGATCAAGTGTGCTAAAATCAGGTGTAAATCTTCCACCCGCTGCATATTGTCGCTGGGCACGATAAGATACTCCTGGGCCAGATCTTTCAGCTTTCCGCCGGAAAATCCGATGAACCCGATGGTCTTTCCGCCAACGGAATTGGCGTAGGCGATGCCGTTGAGCACGTTCTGAGAGTTGCCGCTTCCACTGATACCGATAACCACATCCCCTGAATTCATCAAATTCCTCAGTTGCTCGGCAAACCCAAAGAAGTAATGTGTGTCGTTGGACCAGGCGGTGAACAGGGGAAGATTCTCCGTCAGGGACATGGCCCGAAGTCGGTGGCCACAGCCGGCCACGTATGTCTTGGACAGATCACAGGCGAAATGAGAGGCATTGGAGGCGCTGCCGCCGTTGCCCATGATGAAGATATGACGGTCCTCCCGGTAGGCATCTAACAAGATAGAGCCCATTCGCTCGATCTTCTCTTTGGGGATAGCATCCATGACAGATTTCAACTTCTTAAAATATTCCTCGGCGAACTCCTCAGCGCTGGGCACCTCTCCAGCCGATTGCTGCTGCCGTTCCAGGGCCATTTTCAGCTGATGGGAGGTGATAAATCCACCCTCCAGCAGATATTCCCCGATTCGCTTGGTGGGGGTGAAGATCTTGGGAAACTCCCGTCTGGTATGGCCGTAAATCTCGTTCAAGGCCGCCTCGATGGCACCTGTGGAGCTTATCACCGGTCGGATCAAGTATCCCGTTTTGCCGGCGATCACCTCCCGGGCCAGCTCGTCCTGTGGATCGGCCATGGCCGTGACCAAAACGTTGAGCTGCTTGGCGATGGGAATGAGACAATAATGACGGGCCAGCTCTTCGGGGATGGTCTTCACTACCTCTGGGTGCAAACCGTAATTGGCCAGGTGCACATAGGGTATACCCAACTGCATGCCCAAAGCCTGCATCCAGTTCTCTTCGGAAATCACCCCCAGCTCAACCAGAGTGTCGCCCAGGCGACTGCCATTGGCTCGCTGATGCTCCAGAGCAACCTGCAGTTGTTCCTGGTTAATGAATCCCCCCTCCAATAAAAACTCACCGATCTTCTTGTGAAAGCCGTCGGCCGATTTTTCCTCATCGGGCCGGCCTGGTCCATATACGTGATCCAGACACTTGTGAATTTCCCCCTCCGTGGAGATGACCACCTTTACTTTCAAGCCCGTAATCAACTCTACCTCCCGACAGGCCCGGTCATTCAAGGGATCAGCCATGACCAACACTAATTTGTCCGAGCCCTCTTTTCTCAGGGGGATCAGATCGAACCGACGGGCAACTTTCTGCGGGATTAGCCGGACCACCTCTTTCGAGACCATTGAGGGTGAAATCCGGACATAGGGCAGGGAAAGCTGAGCACTCAGAGCTTTAAGGAGATCTTCTTCCTGAATATAACCGAGCTTCACGGCTGCTTTGCCCAACCGTTGGCCCGTTTTCCGGTGTTCTGCCAAAACCCTGGCTAATTGCTCCTCGGTGATATTTCCCTTTTTTCTGGAGACCATAGATTCTCTCAGCGATGAATGTTGAAGATGATCCTGCTGCCCTGATTCTCGAAACGGAAGGGCAATTCTGTCAGATGAGACAACGCCTGGCGCACATTCTCCTGTTTCTCTCCCAGGCAATAGAGCAACAGGAATCCACCCCCACCGGCTCCGGTGATCTTCCCCCCCAGGGCACCTGCCGCCAAAGCTCTCTCGTAGAGATCGTTGATCTGCCCATCGGTAATCCCACTGGCCAACTGCTTTTTGTGCTCCCAATTCCGGTTAAGGATGCGGCCGGCCTCGTCCAAATCGCCATTGCTGAGGCTGGCCTGGAAACTGTCCGGCAAAAGGCTCATCTGGTGAAGAATCTCCCGGTGCTGGGGAAGACGTTCCCGCTGCTCTGTCAGGATAGAGGATGCGCTTCGGGTCTTGCCCGTGTAAAAGAGCATTAGCCGCTCGTTGAACCTGCGACGCAGGCTGTAATCGAGCTTGACCAACTCTACATCCACTTTTTCGTCAGGGAAAAAAGTGATCTTTCGAATATTGCCGTAAGCGACGATGTACTGATCTTGTTTGCCAATAGGGGCTCCCAGGATCTCAATTTCGATCTCACAAGCCTCCTGGGCCAGGGTCTCGGCATCTTTGAACTCACCGGTGTATGCATAGAGGGCATTGAGCAACCCAACGGTGAAACTGCTGGAAGAGCCTAATCCCGTTCCTCGGGAAGGAATATCCGCCAGGGTGGTAATTTCCACACCTCTGTCCACACCAGTTTTTTTCATGGCTTCCCGCACCAAATCATGCTGGATTTCATCCACCCTGTCCACGATCTCTTTCTGGGAGTAATTCAACACAATTTTATCGTCGAAACGTTCTTTGACTATGGCAAATACATACTTGTCGATAGCCGTGCTGAGCACACACCCCGGCTCGTGGCTGTAAAAACCTCGCAAATCAGTTCCACCACCCACGAAACTCACCCTCAAAGGCGTCTGGGTGATAATCATGGCCGCCTCCCTTCCCAACCACACTGCACTTCATCCTCAGCGGTGGACTCTATAATTCCCCGCCACCCCCTCAGGGCATTTAGATAGCTTTGCATGGTTCCGATGTCTTGCAAATATTCTTGAATTACATACCCGTACATCCGGCCCACGACCTTGGGCAACACATGGTGGCCAAGATCAACCTCCGCTCCCCGGGGAATGTATGATAACAGATCCGGGGAAGCTACCAGAACGCCGGCATTGGCCAGATCGCTTTGCGGATGCACAGGCTTCTCCACAAAAGAAGTGATCAATCCCCTGCAGTCCAACTCCACAACACCGCATTGCTCCGGAACAGACGTGTGAAACAAACCCATGGTCACAAGACCGTCGTGCGCTCTGTGAAATCTCAGCAGGGATTTGAAGTTTACGTTGGTCAGGTTGTCGGCATAGAGGATAAAAAAATCCCTTTCCTTGCGGACGAAACCGGAGTTGGCCGCGATCGTCCCGGCGCTGCCCAGCAGACGATCCTCCGGAAATATCTTGAACTTCACGCTATGATTTTCCAGCTTTTGGAGATACGCTTCCACCACTTCCGGGTGGTGATGTAGATTAATGAGCAGCTCCTTGATACCATATCTCTTGCAGAGAGAGAACCAGTAGTGAAGAAGTGGCTTCCCGGCGATGGGAACCATACACTTTGGAAGATCATTGGTGAGCGGCCTCAATCTCTTGCCCACTCCAGCAGCCAGAAGAAATGCCTTCATCCAGAATTTTCCTCCGACCTCATAACCGTTTGTAGACCCGTTTTGGAATCACATACTGCCGCCTGTTCAGGACCACGCCCAAAAAGTTAGCCTGGGCATTGTTCAGGGTATCCTGGGCCTTTCGAATCACCTCCCAACGGGTCTTCCCTGCCTGAACCACCAGGACGACACCATCTATCAGACGACTGAGAATCGCGGCGTCGGCATAGGCAAGCACGGGGGAGGAATCAAACAAGATATAGGAATAACTTCGTTCCCATTCGGTCAGGGCCTCTTTGAGACGGGAGGAGCCCAACAGATGCGGGGGGTCCTCGGTTGGTTGTCCCGATGTGATCACAAAAAGGCCTGGGAAATTAGTTTCCTTAACCACCTCCTTCCCCGAGACCTTCCCCTCCAACAGCTCAACAATCCCATTCTTCCGTTCCAAACTAAAGAGATCGTGGAGCACCGGGCTTCGCAAATTTGCATCCACCAGCAACACTTTCTCCTGCCCGCTCTGGACAAGAGAACGGGCAAATTGAGAACAGACAGAGGAAGTCCCCTCACTATGAACAGAGCTAAGGATGAGGACAGATCTAACCTCGTGGTTGGAGTTCGCTGCTTTTATTATGTCGTGCATCTTTCGGTATTCCTCAGCGGCAGCCGAGGATAACGAGGAGTCACCCTCCCTCGGGCGTGATGGAGTTTCCTCGGCAGACGGCTGTGGCACCTCTTTTTTCAGAGCAGTGCCTTCTTTTTCCCGCTCAGCTTTTTTCAAGGCCTCGTAAATTTTACTCATCCCCCGACTCCTTAAGAGGAGGAAAATTAGGAAACTGGTATGCCTCTCCAGCAAGCTCGCCACGTTCATCTTCCTCGATCTCACTGACGGTCCGAAGATAGGCATAACGAAATGTACCAGACTCCAGATACCGTTTTGCAGTCCGTAGGGCAAGATCTCTATTTTCATAGTCGCCCACCAGCACTCGGTACCAGTGGCCCAAATCGGGCAGTTGAACGGATGCGATGAAGATCGGCTCGAATCCTTTCCGCCTCAGGTTGTCCACCAGCTGTTCCGCCCTAGCCGGCTCCCGAAACGATGCTACGTGCACCGAGAAAAAAGTATGCCCATCATCCTCAATCACATCTCCATCTAACTTCTCTGGGGACGATTTGAAAATCCCCGTAACAGGGCTTGTTTCTTCCCCAGCCTGGACATGGGCGTGACGTAACTCCGGCATTGCCAGCACTCCCCAGTTCGCAGAGCCGGAAGCAAAGTTGCCCTCAGGCCCACTCACTAACGGGGGCATGCTGAAAAGCACTACCCCCAGCAAAAAACAAGACGTCACGGCCAGAGGTCGTAAAACACGGCGCCACCATGGAAAACGCTTTTCTCGTTTTGCCCCAACACCTCCCGCTGGAGAATCAGGCTCTGAGAAATCAGAGGAAACAACTCCCAGGGCCTTCAGGTCGGTGATAGTTTCATCGATGATCAGAGCGCCAATTTCTCTTTTCCCATAGGTATAGCCCAAAAGCATGGCACTATCGCAAATCACGTTGATCAGGCGAGGAATTCCTGTGGACCAACGATACACTTTCTCCACGGCTATTGTGTCGAAGATAGAGCCCTGGGAAAGACCCGCCACCCTCAGTCTGTGCTGAACATACCGGGCGGTCTCCTGGCTGTTGAGAGGTCTAATTTGATATCGGGAGCTGATTCTCTGCCGCAGCTGTCGAAGCTGGGGCAGAGCCAGTTTTGTAGCCAACTCCGGCTGGCCAACCAAGATAATCTGGAGCAATTTTTCCCGGCCTGTTTCCAGGTTGGAGAGCATACGGATTTCCTCCAACAGGCCAAAGCTCAGATGCTGAGCCTCGTCCACAATAAGAACGGAGTTTGCCCCGGCGGCGAACTGCTGGAGGAGAAAATGGTGAAGGTCAAGCAAAAGCTCGGTCTTTGTCCTGGCCTTGCTTTTGATGCCAAAATCAGAGACCATCATCCTCAACAGGCCCTTTGCCGTAAGAGAAGTGCTGAAGATAAAGGCTGTCTTGGTATTTGAATTCAACCTGTTCAGCAAAGCGTGAACCAATGTGGTTTTGCCGGTGCCCACCTCCCCGACGATGGCCACGAACCCCTTGCGTTCCTGAACCCCATATTGCAGATGAGCCAAAGCTTCCCGGTGGTGTTGGCTCATATAGAGAAATCTCGGATCCGGGGTCACGTTAAAGGGTTTCTCGATCAGGCCATAGAATTTTTCATACATCTTAGCAGCCTCGAAACTTAAAACCGTTTCATCTCGGGGATACAAGCCAAAACGGGAAGATTGAGATAGTGTTCCACATCCTCGCTGGTCTTCAGGGAGTGGTCCAAGTACTCAGTCACAAAAGCCAGCCCGAACCCGCCGATGAATCCGATGAGACACCCCACGAAGAGCAACAGTCCCTTTTGGGGTCGAACGGGCTTGAGGGGCAGAGTAGCCGGGCTGATCACAGAGACATTGGCAATCCGTCGGTCACTGGCCTCGGAAACCTTGGCCTCCTCTCTCTTCAACACCAGCATGGTATAGACCCCTTTATGATTCTCGATGGCTCTTTGCAGCCGATCGATGGTCAGCTCCTTCTCCGGAAAAGTCTTCACCTCCGTATACAACATGCTGACGGTAGAACGCAACACACCCTCCTCAGCCTGCAAAACCGCCAGGGAGGATTCCTCCAGATCAATCACTTTCTCCACCTCTGCCTTCAGCTCGGCCTCGCCCATGGCGATTTCTTTTCTGAGGTTTAAAATCTCCCGATGCTCCTCGGTATATTTTGTGAGCAACTCGTTGAGCCGCATACGAAGGTCTATGAGTCTATCATGAAGAGAAGATATGATCCTTTCCTCTCTAATCTCCACGGAAGGAACCAGGGGTTGACGTGGAGATGCCATGATGTCACGTATTATTACCAACTTAGCCTCTGTGCTGATGATATCTTTGCGGACTTTTGTCAAGGATGTCTCGAACTCGTTGAGCTTCTGCAGAAGTATCATCTCCTGTGTTTCATAGGACAACAAAGCTTCTTGCTCCCGGTAATCCTTCAGTGCCGACTCCAGTTGGTCCAAGTTACGCCTGGCAATCTCGATCTGCTCATCAAAGAAATCAACGGCCCCGCTGGCCCGGTAGATTTTGGCTCGATATTCGATGTACATCTCGGCCACGGCGTTGGCAACATCCATTGCTCTCTTGGGATCGGGGGAGCTATACCGGATCTGGATGATATCGGACTTCTTCACGGGCTCGGCGACGATGTCCTTTTGGAGCGCCAAGATTCTGCTTTCACGGCTTTGCTCCGAATCTTTGCCTTCTCCCTCAGTAGCAGTAACATCTTCCGTTGAAGTGGCCTGTGGAGAAGAAATATCCTGGGCCGCAACCTCCAAATCCAGCTTTTCTATGGCCGCTTCAACAACCGTCCGACTTTTGATCAGCTCAATTTCGGAGTTGATCTCCTCCTCCAGCTCAAATCTCCTCATCAACGGATACCAGGGTGCTACCCTGAGCACCGCCT
Organism: Candidatus Zixiibacteriota bacterium; assembly: GCA_030628225.1. Taxonomy (GTDB): domain Bacteria; phylum SM23-81; class SM23-81; order SM23-81; family SM23-81; genus DAOVRJ01. Next base: position 9,609 of record DAOVRJ010000060.1, read on the forward strand.
CGCTCACCTCCCTGTTGAGCATAACCTTGGTGGAGCTTTCGTAGATGGGCGTGCTAAGGAACACCCCAATAGTGACCGTGGCCACTGTGATGAGAAAGATGGCGATGATCATCTTCTGTCGTTTGAAGATGACAAACAGCACATCTCTCATGGAAACGATCCTACCTGGGGACTGATCAGTCATGGGTTAGCTCTCCTGAAAAATCATCAATGCCGCCACGCACGATCCGGATGCGCAACATCCCATCCTTTTAGATAAAAGTCCATGGGCAGCATCATCTTGGTAAATAATTGATCCATAAATTCATTAAGCTGAGCGATAAAAGTGGCCGGTACGTAAACGATCTCGTTGCCCTGCAAGAAAGGATCATTCTCCCTCCCCCTACCACCCACGGCCCGGGTCAGATTCAGTCTGCTGGCCACTGGTACTCCATAGATATCCTTGTTGATAATGATAACGCTGCTGAGTTTGGCGGTTGGCTTAAACCCCTGCGCCATGGCGATAGCGCCCAGAACAGTCGTTCCATTGGGATTCAGCGGATACCCCCCGGGCTTGTTCACCTCCCCCAAAATGTAGACTACCTGTTCCCCAATTTCGCGGACGATAACCGTGACATCGGGCTCTCTGATGATCTCGGAGTACTTTTCGGTAATTAGCTCATCCAACTGGGCGGGGGTCATGCCTACCACCAGAACATCGCCCAGACGGGGAAGGGTAACCCGGCCATCGGGTCTGATGGTCAAGGTTTCGTCGAAAGTCGGATTGTAGAAAAACTTCGCCTCGATGATATCCCCGTATCCAAACCGGTATTCCGGCATAGAATCTGGCTCCCCGGCAAATCCGGTGGTTAATGCTCCTGCGGGGGATACTGTCTCCGGGACAGGAGCACGCCCACGCAACCGCACACAGGATAGGCAACCAAGGGACAGGGCCAACAGCCAGATGATGGTGAATCTTGCCACTCTGCCGATCACGCGCCGTTCCCTCCTTATAAAATCCGTGAGTTGGTTTTCACGCATTCTGCCGTCTTTGAAACCACTGAACGAACAGCGGAATGCCCTTCTCAATGGGCACCTTGGGACTGAACCCAAGCAGCCGGTGAGCCTTCTCGATGCGGGCGCAGGTTCTCTTCACATCCCCTGGCTGCTCGGCAAGATTTTTAATATGCGCCTGACGAGAGAGACTTTCCTCGATAAGGGTAATCATCCGGTGCAGGAACACAGGCTGAGAGCCACCTAAGTTGATGATCTCAAAACCAAAATCAGACTCCAGAGCAGCTACCAGACCATCGATAATGTCGTCGATATAAGTGTAATCGCGCTCGGAGCTGCCGTCTCCAAAAACAGGCAGTTCCTCTTCTTTCCAGATCAAGCGGGTAAACTTGTGGATGGCCATCTCCGGCCTTTGGCGAGGACCATAGACCGTGAACAGCCGCAAACATGCCACCG
>DAOVRJ010000056.1 GCA_030628225.1 Candidatus Zixiibacteriota bacterium
AAAGGTCAGAGGGTGTTGTGTTTCTGCGGCTAAAGACCTCAACTGAGTGCTGCTGGCAAGTCGTACCGCAGAGGGGGTAGCGGAGGACAGCTGGGCGACATCCTGCGGATGTCGCAATGAAAAATGCAAAATGAAAAGTGAAAAATTAAAAATGTATCGCATCAAACCCGGTTGTATCAGGGAACGATCTGTCAGTGAAAGTCATTTTAAAATTTGCACTTTGCATTTTTCAATTTGCAATATCGGCACCGCTAGGTGCCGGTAAAGCGCTGGCTGGAGCGAGGGGGAAACATCCCCCTCCCAACCCCACCCCACCGAGCGCGGAACGTGGAACTCGGAACGCGGAGCAAAAAAACCACAATTAGAAGAAAAGAGGGACGGGGGGTGGGGACTCCGAGCTCCGAGTTCCCAGCTCCAAACTCTCAAAACTCGCTCAACTCTCTAAACTCGCCCAACTCTCTAAACGCTCGTTTACAAAAAAGCCCGGGCTCAGCCGGGCCTTTTGCTCTCCAAGATATTGGCTATTTCTGGAAGCTGACCACGGCTCTCTCTTTAGTCTCGTAAGTCTCAAAAACGGTGATCAGCTTGGTGATCACCAGCAAACTCTCGATTTTCTGAGTCACATTGGCCAGTTTAAGATCGCCATTGGCATTACGAAGTGTGGTGAGAGCAGACATCAGTGCACCAAGACCAGAGCTGTTCATCCACTTCGTTTTGGACAGGTCGATTACCACCTGATTGATGCCGTCGGCAATCAGACTGTGGATTTTTTCGTGCAGGGCTTGCGAGTCGGGTCCGCCCATGAGTTTTCCTTTTAATTCCAGGATAGCCACGCCATTTTTCACGCTCTCCTTGATTGCCATCGAATTAACCTCCTTTGAGAGAGAGAATTGCCATGCGGTTCCGCCTTAAAAAATCCGCGGGTTTTTTACAGATGGAACTCGATGATATCGCCATCCTCCACCAGATGATTCTTCTGCACACTCTGGCCATCGTACTTCTCCGAGCCCCAGATGCGAGCGAATTTTAACTGGCCGGCGAAATCGCGATGGACAGAGGAGGCCACATCCAAAACGGTGCTGCCGCGCCTGAGCACGTAAGGCTGTTCCAAATCAGGTTTTTTGCCCGGTTCCTTGGTGTAGATGCGGATTATCTGCAGTGCCTGGAAGATATCCTCCTTGAACTGAGCGAAATCCTCCTGTTTCTCCGCCGATATGGTCAGCACCTGGAAATCCTGACCGAACCGCTGGAGCAGTTGACGCTGGTTCTCTTCTGCCTGGAGCAGGTCGGTTTTATTGCCCACGATGATGGTCTTCACCTGCGCGATGGCCAATTGGCCATCGCGCTCGCCGCTCTTCCCGTTCAGGTGAGTGCTGGTTTTTTCCATGTGGTCGATGACCAGCTTAACCTGCCCGGCGGGGTCGCGGCCCAGGTCCACTACCAGTAAAGCCAGGTCGGCTAAGCGAATGAGGTTGGGGAGCCAGGGGACCGTGTACTGATCGGAGATGGCCGGCGTGTCCACCAGCTGAATCTGGATGTCCTTATAGGGCATCATGGCGGCCGCGGGTTTCTGGGTGCTGAAGGGGTAGGAGGCCACCTCGGGATGAGCATGAGTCACCGCCTTCACCAGGGCCGATTTGCCGGCGTTTGGGGGACCGATAATGGCCACCTGGCCGGCTCCCTCTTTGGGCACGTGGCCGATCTGAGCCCTGTGGCCCTTCTTGCGCTGAGTCTTTGCCTCGATCTGAAGCTTGGCAATTCTCCTTTTCAGATCGCCCTGGAGCTTGTCGGTGCCCTTGTGTTTGGGGATGACGGCCAGCATCTCGCGCAGGGCTGCGATCTGATCCTCGATGGTGGGGGCCTCTCGCCATCTTTTCTCGGCAGAGAAGTATTGCGGTGTCAGATTAGCTGGCATTTTGCTCTTCGTGAAGATCCGACAGTTGAAAACATCTCTGGTTCAAATGGTTTATAGGTTTATATAAGATATTCAGTCCCATGGATTCTGTCAACCACTATTTCTAGATAAATTCATCAGCGATAACGAACCCGGGGATCCAAAACGGCGTAGACAAGATCAACGATTAGGTTGGCCAGGATGATAAATACGGCGGCGAAGGTCACCGCGCCCATCACCATGGGAAGATCCCGCTGCTGAATACCCTTCCAGGCCAGGCCCCCGATGCCCGGCAGGCCGAACACCGTCTCGGTCAGAACAGCGCCGCCCATGAGGTAGCCCACATCCATGCCGAACATGGTCACCACCGGGGTCAGAGAGTTACGCAGGATGTGCTTGAGCACGACACGCCTCTCCGGCAGGCCCTTGGCTCGTGCCGTGCGCACAAAATCCTCGCCCATGGTCTCTAACATATTGGTGCGTGTCATACGGGCATACCATCCGGCGTAGAGGAAAGCCAGTGTGAACCAGGGCAGCACCAGATGGTGGATCCAACAGAGAAATCCCCCCCGGGAGATCTCCATATAGTCGCCCAGGGGAAAAAGGCCCAGAGCATCGGCGAAGATCTTCAGCAATACCAGGCCCAGCCAGTAGACGGGAGTGGAGATGCCCACCAGGGCGAAGATCATGGCTATACGGTCGGACAGCGAACGGGGCTTGAGGGCCGACAGGATGCCGATGGGGATGCCGATGGCCAGCCAGATGATGGCCGCGCCCACCGTCAGGGAAATGGTGACGGGAAAGGCGGCCAACAGGGTGGGAGCGACCTTTTGCTGGGTGATGTAGGAAAACCCCAGGTTCCCCCGCACAGCGTTGCTGAAAAAGCGCCAGTACTGGACGTACCAGGGCCGGTCCAGCCCCAGTCGATGCTCGATATTCCTGATCATCTCCGGGGTGGCGCTTTTGCCGGCCACCAGCTCGGCGGGATTTGCCGGGATCAGAAAGAAGATGACGAAGGTGGCCAGAGAGACGCCCACCAGCAGAAGGGCAACCCATATCATACGGCGCATAAAATAAGCGGTCATGTTTTGAAACCGAGGGGTTAGGGTTTAGGATTTAGAGGTTAGGGAAAGAGCGTCATCGTGTTCGTGGGGAAAAGAAAAAGACGTGACCGTGTCCGTGAGGGAAGCGGATCCTGGATGCTAGATCCTGGATCCTGGCCAGAAAATAGCTAAATTATCAATTTATGCGAATTCGTTAATGTCTCTTCAAGGACTTGATTCTTTACCAGGATCCAGCATCCACAAACTACTATCCCATCGCCAAAGCTTCATAACCTGTGCATATCAAAACAAACACAAATTTCAGCAAAGGTACCTACTTCAAACGCGGATCCAGAGCATCTCGAAGTCCATCACCGAGAAGGTTGAAGGCCAGCACTGTGAACAGGATGGCCAGGCCCGGGAAGACGGTGATCCACCAGGCCACGTTGTAATAGGACATCCCCTCGCGGATCATGTTGCCCCAGCTGGGGGTGGGCGGTTGGACACCCAGGCCCAGGAAGCTCAGGGCTGTTTCGAAAAGGATATTGCCGGCGACGGCCAGGGTGGTGTAGACGATGAGCGGGGCCATCAGGTTGGGTAAGATCACCCGAAACATGATATGCAGGTCTCCGGCTCCCAGAGCCCGGGCCGCTTCCACGAACTCCCGTTTCCGCAAAGTGAGCACCTGGCCGCGGACGATGCGCCCGATGTAGGTCCAGTTGACGAAACCGATTATCAGAACGACCACTAACAGACTGCTGGTCTGCATGGCCGAGGCCAGGGCGATGGCCAAAAGCAGTATGGGAAAGGCCATCATCAGCTCCATGAGACGGGAGAGGGTCGCGTCGACAGGTCCTCCATAATAGGCGGCCACGGTGCCCCAGACCAGGCCAATGAACAGGGAAACCGCGGTGGCCAGCAGGGCCACCAATAGAGAAACTCTCCCTCCGTAGATCACCCGGCTGAGCACATCCCGGCCGGTGAGGTCGGCTCCGAAGAGGAATACCCTGTTGGGACCCACTGGCAGGCCGTCATCGTCCACCACATCGATGAGCTTGCCCCCCACGGTGATCTTGTCCATCATGTGCTGCTGAAATGGAGAATGCTGGGTGCCGTATTTGACCACCAATGGGGCGGCCGAGGCCAGGGCGATGAACAGGAGGATCAGGAGCCCGCCGGCGATGGCCAGGCGGTCACGGCGAAAGCGTTGCCAGGCCTGTTGCCGGAAGCTCGAGGTCGGCTCGATGGCGGCGAAGGAGGAGTTGTCCGCAGTTGAGCTCATCTTTCTCTTTGCTCTTTGAGGTACAGACAGGTCAACATGGTTCCAGCGCTGGGATGATACAGATATCCACCCAGCCGGCGACTGATGAAGGCATGATTTGTGTAATGAAGATAGGGCACAATGGTGGCGTCGGCGGTGATCATCCGATCCAGCCGTCGCCAGTTTTCGGTTCTGACCTGGGAGTCCATCAGCTTCAGGGTCTGTTCGATGAGATCATTGACCCGCGGGTTATCGTAGTGGGAGACGTTGTTGTTGCGCACCGGGGTGATCCGCCGGCCGTTGAACAGCACATCGATGAAATTGGAGGGGTCAGGATAGTCCTGGTACCAGCCGGAGGCGCCCATGGGCACCTGCTCGGCGGGCCTGCCGATGAGCTGGTAGTAAACGGAGGAGTCAAAGAGCTTGATGGTGGTCATGATGCCCACCTGTCTGAGCTGGGCCTGGATCACCTCGGCCAAGCGCGGCATTGGATCGATGTTCGTGGCATAAAAATCGGTCTTGAAACCTTCCGGATAACCGGCTTCGGCAAGCAATGCCCGGGCCTTATCTAAATTCGGGCCCGGGTATAAAGTCAGAGCTTGGAAGGCAGGAAACTCCGGCGGTATGATCTCGTTGGCGATGATCCCCTGAGCGGACCAGACCTTTAAGAGAGCCCTTTTGTCGATAGCATAGCAAACGGCCTGGCGCACCCTGAGGTCATCGAAGGGTTTCACCCGCAGGTTCATGAAGATGTAATACAGTGAGCCGACGGGGGTGATCTTGACCCGGTCTTTGTAACGTGGATCTCGTTTTAGACGGGGCAGTTCAGAGGATGGGATGACGTCCAGAGAAAGGTCGGCCTGTCCCTTTTTGATCTTGGCGATGGCGTTGAGGGTGTTGCCACCCAACTGGACCTCCAGGGTGTCGGCATAGCCCTCCTGGCCCGTGTAGTTGGGATTGCGCACCAGGATGATGCGCCGCCGGGGGATGTACTCGGCGATCGTGTAGGGGCCGGTGGCCACGTGATGTTGTGAGTAGTCCTGGGGATGTTTCTCGGCCACCTCCCGGGGCACGACATAGGCGAAGGGCATGGCCAGCTTGTTCAGAAATAGGGCGTCAGGCTCCAGCAGGCGGAATGTCAGGGTATCTCCGCAGACCTGAACTCCGCTGATATGATCGGCCTCTCCCCGGCTCATCTGCAGAGCACCGGCGATGTTCATGTAAAAGCCAATGCCCGGCGAGTTCAGAGCCACCAGGCGCTCCATGGAGTACTTGAAATCGGCGGCCGTCACCTCGCGGTTCACCGGCGATCCAAAACGAACCCCTTTTTTCACCACAAAGGTGTATCGCCGGCCGTCGGGGGAGATGTCCGGCATTTTCGAGGCCAGGTCAGGGATGAGGTTCATTCCCTCAGCCCCGCTGGCTTTGACGTAGGTCAACAGGCCATTGTTCACCGCCGGCAGTATTTCCCAGGAGGTGGTTAGATAAGCCAGCCCGGGGTCCAGATAGTCGGGGCCGTTTTGGGAGAGGAGGATGATCTTGCCGCCCCGCCGGGGGATGCCGTCCGTCGAAACTGCCTGAGGTCCTTCGGTTGCCTGTTCGCCTGATCGGCAGGCCAGCAGCAGGCAGATGATGGCCAGGTAAAGGATGAGAAGGCGGTTGGAAACCAAAAGCTGCTCCTTGGGGAAAATTGAACAGATCCGGTAAAACTCGTGGCAGCCGAGGTGCTACCTGAGGTGTCTGTGTCCGTCCAGAGGAGCTTTCATCCACAGATCATAGCCGTCCTGTGGCAAGAGTTGCAAATTGTTCATTTCATATATGTCGTGGTCGAGCTTATACTTGTCGTAAAAACCATTCTCAAAATCATAAACTTTCCCGGTGTCCGGATCGTAGAGCCTTTCCCTTCCCAGGATGGCATCGCTTGTTTTTTCAGAGATGACGTCGTCCGTTCTGTTTCGATTTTCCCAGCCCTGCATGATGATATCGGCAGTTTCGCTCAAAGTTTTTCCCGCCTTCAGGATACCTGCATAGGCACTTTCCTGCTGCCGCAGGCAATCGTTCACATATGATTGACTGATGGTGAAGCTCTGCACCGATTTGATCAGGGTGCTTTCGATATCCTGAAACTCTCTTTTTGGTGCGGTTATGCCGGTGATGAGGAATCCCTGGGCGATGCCTCCTCCCGGTCCTCCGGTAAAGGGCAGGAGAGGAACGACGGTCGCCAGGAACAGGCCCTCCCCCAGTTTTTTACTTTCAGCGAACAACGCCCTGATGAGCTCCGTGCTGCCCCCGCTGATGGGGCTCTGCTGAGGAACCGCGGAAATAAGTTGCAGATTTTCCAATCTGGGACATTGAGGCATGAATCTCTGTGCCACCTGAGTCTGGGCGATGAGATGAAACTGGGCCAGAAAATTGCTCGGCGTGAGAGGGTTTACGACGGGCATGTCCAGCCAGGAAGAGGGAAATCCTCCCATGCTCACATATTGAAAATCGATCTGTTTCTGCTGCAGGCTCATGTAAACAGGTCCGACTTCCCCAAAGAAGAATATCTGTCTGAGAGGCTCAGCCGGATCACGAATGAGAAAGGCGAAATTGGCGCATGCTCCGGCGGGAATGACCTGCCAATCTTCCGGTTTGTCGATGGAGAAAAAACCGCCGTCGAAGCGCTCCAGAGTCAAGGTGACTTCCTTAGCTTCTTGCTTGGCCTCTTGCCCGTTTCCCTGACAGGCAACGAGTAGCAGAAAGGCTGCCAACACGATCTTTAGCGAGTGAGGTTTTTTCATTTCTTCCTCCTTAATGTAAGGCCATTTTTAGTGCCGATCCGAGCACACTGCTGTTGGATTCGAGCCTGCCCATAGCCGTTACCGATGAAGAGCTGAAAAAGCCGCAACGTTCATGACGTAACGAGCAAAGCAATTTAGGCTGTCATCTCCCCTTGTCGAGGCACGATCTCACAAAACAGGCTCGATTCGTCCACCTCCACGATTTGTGTGTCGACCTCAAGTTCTGCGGTCAACGAGAGAAATTGTTCCGGCCGCATAGTCGTCGCCGCTCGTTCCCTCATTCCTTCAAACACCAACGGGTCGCCTCTTTCATTAACTCCCAGTCCGACCCTTGATCGTCCAGCTCATCGCACTCGGTCATATCATTTGTCTGGCCGGCTCGCATGCCCAAGTACAGGCCCAGGTAGGAATGGGCAGCAGAGCTTTCCGGGTATTCTTTCACTGCCTCTTGCATGGTCTTGGCTGCTTCCTGTAGATAACCGGATTGGTGGTGCTTTTCGGCCTCTTGGATGTATTCTCCCTGGGTCTTGGCCAGACCGAGGCTGGCGCTGCCGATGATGGCCAGGGCGATGAGAAATCTAGCCAGCATCTTCATGTTCTGCTCCTTTTTGAAAAGGTTCACAGAAAGGTTTTACCTCCTGGTTAGCGGTCAGCCAAATTTGGAAGTTGCTCGGCATACATTCACGGAGTCAAAGCAGATTATAAGCTATACAACTCCCCGTACTTTTTCCGCAGATACTTGATATACGGCTCTGTGCTCAACGGCCCGCCGGTGACTCGCTCGATGAGCTCAGATGGGGTGAACTTGTTCCCGTGCCGGTAGATGTTCTCCTTCAGCCAGCCCAACAGGGTCTGGAATTGACCCCTGGCGATCTGCTCAGGGATCTCCGGATGCGCTGCCAGCGCCGCCTCGTAGAACTGCGCGCCCATGATGTTGCCCAGGGTGTAGCCCTGGAATCTGCCCCCGATAGTGCTGCTGTACCAGTGTATATCCTGCATCACGCCGTCCCGGTCATCCGGGGGAGCGATCCCCAGATCGGTTTGATATCGCTCGCGCCATGCTTGCGGAAGATCGGCAACCGTTAGCTGGCCCTCCAGCAGATCCAGCTCCAGCCCAAAGCGGATCATGACGTGCAGGTTGTAGGTGACCTCATCGGCGGCTGTGCGGATCAGAGAGCGTTCCACCTTGTTGATGGCCCGGTAGAACGTATCCAGCGAGACCGGTTTGAGCTGATCGGGAAAGACCTCCTGAAGTCTGGGGTAGTAGAACGTCCAAAAGCCACGGCTATGCCCCACCAGGTTCTCCCAGAGCCGGGACTGCGCCTCATGAGCGCCGGCTGAGGCTCCATCGGCCAGCGGCGTGCTCTCGAGGTCCATGGAGATACCCTGTTCGTAAAGGGCATGACCGGCCTCGTGCATGGCGCCGAATAGCGCTTCGTTCAGATTGTTTTCTTTAACCCTGGTGGTGATGCGCACGTCGCCCAGGGAGAACTTGATCATGAAGGGATGAGGGGTTTTGTCCTGGCGGCCGCGTGTGAAATCATAGCCAAGGCGCTCGATGATCTCCAGGCCAAAGGCCAGTTGCTGTGCTTCGGGGAAGTTTTGATGCAGGCAGGAATCGTCTGCCATCGGTTGAGAGGTGATGGCTTCCACTATGGGCACGAGTTGCTCGCGGAGCTCATCGAAGAGGACGCGCAAGGTGGAGGCCTTCATGCCGTAGTCCTCATAGTCGATGAGCGGATCGGCGATGTGCTCGTAGCCGGGAAAGAAATCTGCCAGCTGGCGGCTCAGGTCGAGGGTCTTTTCCAGGTATGGTTGTATGGCGGAGAAGTCATCAGCCGGTCTGGCCTTGGTCCAGGCCTCGTATGAGGCGGACGAGTGGCTGGAGAGCTGCTCGGCGAAAGACGGTGGTATTCTCACTGCCCGGTCGTATTCACGCTGGGTAACGCGAATGAGGCTGGCTTCATCCGAATCGTAGTCCAGACTTTCCCGGCAAGACCGCAGCTCTTCCAGCAGTTTCCCGATGGCCGGATCGGTGAACTTCTCGTGGGCCAGCCGCTCTAGCGTGGCCATCTGCCGTGCGCGAGCAGAGGCTCCACCCGAGGGCATGTAGGTGGCCTGATCCCAGTACAGTAGCTCCGCGGCGGATTTCAGGTCGTTGATCTCCACGAGGCGTTTTTTGAGCTCTTGAAGCTTGGCTTCCATAGGTTTGCTCCCCTTGCGAATGTTTTTATAGTGGCCACTCTGCCATTGTTTGAATTCCACAGGTGAATTGATGATCGTGTTATTCGTGCGGACGCTCATGCTCGATATGTTCGGCGCCGAAGTAGGCGGTTCTGAAACCGGTCAAGAGAATTCTGAGGTCTTCTGCATTTACGAGATCCGTCGTCTGCTTCGCCTTCATGGCCGGGATTTCGATGAGATCGTTGTGGGGATCACCTCTCTGGCGAAAGGCGTAGTAGGTTCTGGCGGTAAACTCGCACCGCCTTCTGGCGATCTGGGAGTGATCCTTTTCTGGAATCATGGCCATCCTTTTTTAGCAGCAGGTCGATCCTTAAAATTTCCGGTCGACAACGACCACTTTCTCACCGTCTACTTTCACCCAGCCTAAATGCCTGCCGTTTCTTACTAGACGGACCCACCACTGGGTCTGGGGCGCAAGTGACAACTGCTGGCACTCAAGGGATGCGCTCGTTTCCACATATTTGTCCTGGTAGCGGAAGATGTAATCAACCCTCTGCAGCATAACAAACCACATCCAGAATTGTGCCTGAGGAGAGCTTGATTCCCCCCGTTTTTCCCCCGACCAATTTTTCGTTCTCGATGGAATCGTAGATGTAACCGGTCATGATGCGATCTTCCAGGATTTTTAACTGACCGAGTTTTTTGACCAGGATCAGCGATCTGTCCCATTGCAGATGCTGGTCTTTTTGCACAGCCAGATAGCCGGACGGTTGCTTATCGCCCGGATCGTAAAACAGGGCCAGCGAATTTTCCGAGCCGGTCCAGGCGATGACGGGTATTCCTTCCCCGGGCCATCCTTCGATGGCGATCTCTCCTTTCTGTTTGCCTTTGGAGCAGCACATCATGGAGATGACGAAGATGATCAGCACAAAAAAGCCTCGCCGCAGCATATTTCCTTCTCCATCGTTGAAGTTGCTTGACAACTTACCGTTCGAAGATTTCGATGATTTTCCCCTCCAAGATGGAAGCGATGATTATGTAAATGAGCAGAACGACCACAAACCTGATGCCGAAGTAATAGACCATCAGCGGCAGCAGAGGGATCTTTATGGCCCTGTTGTACAGGAAAGTTGCCATCAAACCGCTTCTCATGCCCTGTTTTCGGAGATCCTTCAACAAGGGATACCAGACATAAATGGGGCCGTGACTGAGTATTCCTGTGCATGTGGCCAGCAGCCATCCCTTGATGCCGGAACCTTTGCCGACGTACTTCGAGACGGTCTTCGGAGTTATAAAATAATTCATGATCCCCATGCAGAAGATGACCAGCAGGAATATGGGAATGATCTGCACCAGCAGATGTCCGGTCGCCTGAAGTGATCTCTGGATTTGGTCCGGCCGGAAAAGGAGCAGGACCAGGTACAGCAGAACGACAGCGGCCAGAAAGTACAGGCCGAAGCGATTTTCGCCCTCCCCTTTTTTCTTTTCTCTCATTGGATCATCCTCAAGGTCGTCACCGTGGCCATAGCGACGAGAATAGCTAAGGCAAAGCTGATCAGATTTCTGAGGGTGGCAAACCGTCTTCCCAGAATGCTCGCTTCTGCCGGAAACTGAACCACGCCCACCGTCACCCAGGCCACTATGAATGCCGCAACGGCGAACAGGTCCACGCCGCCCTTGAGCAGCTCTCCGCCGATGATGTAGCTGGTGATGGGGTGGCCGGCGGAGATGCTGCCGATGGCCGTTCCGATGAAAGTGTCGCGGAACATCTGGCCGGTGAACACGGAGGAGATCATCTCTTTGGTCACAAATATCTGGAAAAGAGCCATGAGCAAGATGACCCCGAAGAACATCGGTATGGCTGTGGAAAAGCTCTTCAGCACCTTGGCGAAAGAATTGAGGATGCTTCTATGTTTTTGCTCACCCGTTCGTTTTTTCATCTCCGCGTCTCTGGCCATAAGATCTCCATGTATAGTCCTGAAATTTTGCCATGGCCTCTTTTAAACGCTCCCGGGTCTGGGGAGAGTATTAGCGTAGAAGAACTTCTCGTTGGCGCTGATGACGCCGTGGGAGAGTTTCACCACAGCCACTTTGTCGTGGTATTCGACGTGAATCATATTCATGGTTTTGCTCCTCCCCATACGCCTGGGACGAAGCAATGCGAAACTCACAGAGCATGGTTTGTCTTAAAATCGCCGAGAGGTCAGCCTAAACCGATTTACCACGCTCTTTCTTCACAGCTATTTTCCCCTCTCCCTTTTGGGTAAAGCCGCCGATGCAAGCGGCGTCGTTCACGCCCTTTTTGC
>DAOVRJ010000169.1 GCA_030628225.1 Candidatus Zixiibacteriota bacterium
AACTTCGCCCAGAGGATTCGTTTGTCAATTTTTCACTTTTCATTTTGCATTTTTCAATTTGCATTTCACTAAAAAAAGGCGACCCCTCTCAGAGCCGCCTTTCCCACATCAGCATCGCAAAAAAACCCTCACCCCTCCGGCACCGCCCTCCCCTCCCCATAAACCAACTGCCGGTAGCACTTGGCCACCCGGTCCCAGTTCTCCTCCCGGTCCAGGGCCCAGAAGCGGCCGACGACCGAGACCACCTGGCCCAGGCCGATCTGCTGCGCTTTCTCCTCCACCTTCTCGATGTAGATGGCCCCGCTCTCCGGCTGCTCTCCCCGCCGGCCCAGGATGGAGTGGATGTACAGCTTGTCAACCCCCTGTTTCTTGGCCATGTCCATCAGGGAGAAGAGATGCTGGATGGTGCCGTGGGAGCTGTAGAAGGAGACGATGCCCAAAAGGTGCAGGTTGGTGCCATCCTTCAGGGCCCCGTCCATGGCCCACAGGAAGGCTTCATTCTCGAAGAAGGAGCCGTCCTTCACGGCGGCATCGATCCGGGAGCGGTCAGAGAGGATCCGGCGTCCGGCTCCGATGTGCAGATGTCCGGCCTCGGAGTTGCCCACCTTGCCCTTCGGCAGACCCACCGGATCGCCGGAGGCATGCAAAGTGGTGTTGGGGCAGGTGGCCAGCAGCCGGTCCATGTTGGGAGTGTCGGCCCCCGAGATGAGATTGGTCTCGCCGGGGGGCTGCACGCCCCAGCCGTCCAGGATGAGCAGGAACAGTCTCTGCCGCTTCGCGCCTTCCGTCGGAAGATAGTTCTGCAGCAGGCTTTTGCCGGTCATGGCCTCCGGCCTGGGCAGGCCCAAGATCTCCAGGGCGGTGGGGGCCACATCGGTCAGGGACCCACCGTCCAGAAGGGTCACCTCGGTCCCCGAGGGTGAGTGAGCATCCACCAGGATGAAGGGAACAGGGCTGGTGGTGTGACCGGTGTCGATGGCTCCGTCCGGGTAATACCACTTCTCCACCGTGCCGTGATCGGCCGTGATCAGGGTGGCCATTCCGGCCTTTTGGGCCGCCTGCACGGCCAGGCCCACCTGTGTGTCCACCGCCTCGACGGCCTGACGGATGGCCGGTTTGTTCTCCACGTGGCCGACCACATCGGTATTGCAGAAGTTGGTCACCACCAGATGGTACTGCGGATCGTTGATCTTCTCGATGGTCTTCCGGCAAACACCGGCGATGTTCATCTCCGGGAGCTGGTCGTAATCTCCCTCGATCTTGGGAGAGGGCAGGATGATCCGCTCCTCTCCGGGAAACGGTTCGTTGATCTTACCGTTGAGATAGAAGGTGATGTGCACGGCCTTCTCCGACTCGACGACCTTCACCTGTTTGAGACCATGGCGGCTGACCACCTCGCTGAGAGTGTCCCCTATTTTCTGGCTGGGCGGAAATGCCACCTGGTCGTTCAATCCTTCGGCATACTGGATCATGGTGGCCATGTGCACCCGAAGGTCTTTCTCCGTGGGAAAGTCGGTGAAGTCCTTCTCGGTGAGGCTTCGGGTCAGCTCCACCTCTCGCTCTCCCCTGATGTTGTAAAAGATGACATAATCGCCGTGCCGGATTTGCCCGATGGGTTTTCCGGCCTCATCTACCAGAACCAGGAGCTGCAGAGATTCATCCTCCTGGCCCTGACGATAAGATTGGCGCACGGCTTCAGACATGGGATAATTCGCTTGCCGTCTTTCACCTCTGTTCATGAGCATCTCCAACAGTGAAGGGCTTTTCTTTATCACCTTTATTAGAACATTTTACGACAACTTTTCCTAAAAGTCAAGCATTACCATAGGATTTTGAAAAACATTCTCTCCGCCGGGAAAAATCTTCCCGGTTGTCTTTCTTATGCGTCATCGTCCGGCAAGAAGAAGCTCTCCAGCGCCTGTTTTACTCTGCCAAAAATATCTTGCTTCTGGTGACATCCACTTGTATAATAACTGGTGATTCTGGGGGAAAGACCGAGACTAGAGATTCGAGACTCGAGATTCGAAATTCGAGATTCGTTAAAAGAAAAAGGCCGATCCTGGATTATAGATTCTGGTTAAGAACAAAACCACGGAAACGCCAAGTCAAATTTGCATAAATTCGGAGTTGAGCACATCACTAACCAGGATCCAGGATCCAGGATCCAGGATTGGGGATAGGAGGTCGGGGGTCGAGCATCCAGAATCTCATTCTCCCAATGCTCAAAACAAGCCATAAATTCTTACCAGGAATAGTAAAATTTACCCTAACAGGAGATTGTTCACATGAAAAGAAGCTTGTTGGTTATGGTGATCGTTGCGGTCGTTCTCATCGGCCAGTTGCCTTCTCTGGCCGGACCTTCTCAGCCATGGGGAGATCTCTGTGTAGAGGAGAAGGTCAAAATGATCTTCCAGCCCAAGAGCAGGGAGCTGTTGCGTTCTGGCAAGGCCAAGTTGGAGCCCCTGCTGCGGGCGGAAAAGGCCGATACGCGACACTCATACGATGTCCTGCACTATGAGATCAACATGGACATCGACATCTTCGCCGACAGCGTGCGGACAGCGTCTGTTTTCATCGACTGCCGCAGCCAGACAGACACCCTGACCACCGTGGATCTGGATTTCTACGGTATGGTCATAGACAGCGTGGCCACCGACGGCGTGTCTATGGGCTACACACAGGATGACGATCAGCTCCTGGTCCCGCTGGGTGCTGCCATCAGCGAGGGTGACTCCTTTCAGGTGGCCGTCTATTATCATGGCCATCCGCACACTACCGGCTGGAATGGTCTGTTTATTGATCCGGACGTGACCTACACCATGTGCGAGCCGGAGGGGGCCCGCCTGTGGTTCCCCTGCTACGACAAGCCCTCCGACAAGGCCACCGCCGATCTGAACATCACCGTGCCCGACGGCTATATCGTGGCCTCCAACGGGCTGCTGATGGAGACCGTCGCCGATGAGAAAGCGAAGACGGTGACCTACTGCTGGTCCGAGACCTATCCCATCTGCACCTACCTGATCTCGTTGGCCATCTCCCAATACGCCACTTTTAGCTACTGGTACTACTTCGAGCAGGACTCAATGGAAATTACCTGTTTTGTGGATCCCGAAGATTCCTCCAACGCCGCTATGGATTTCCAGAACCTGCCGGAGATGATCGCCTGTTACTCCCAGCTGTACGGTCTCTATCCCTTCATCGAGGAGAAGTACGGCATGGCCACCTTCCCCTGGGGCGGTGCCATGGAGCACCAGACCTGCACCTCCTGGGGTCTCCCCATTCCCGGAAACCAGTACTGGGATTGGGTGGTGGCCCACGAGCTGGCCCACCAGTGGTGGGGAGACTGGGTGTCGCCGGATAACTGGAAGGAGATCTGGCTCAACGAGGGCTTCGCCACCTATTCCGAGGCCCTTTGGATGGAACACCTCTACGGTGCCTCGGGCCTGAGGTCTTACATGCAAGAGATGCAGGATTATTATATCTGGTGGGAGACCACGTGGGGCCAGCGTTTTCCCATCTACGATCCTCCCCCCGGTCAGATGTTCTCTGCCACGGAGTACGAGAAGGCCGGTTGCGTGTTGCACATGCTGCGCTTTGTGGTGGGAGACTCCACCTTTTTCGACATCCTCAAAACGTACGGAGCCACCTATGGCCATGGAAGCGTGGTCACCGAGGACTTTCAGGGCATCTGCGAGGCGGAGAGTGGAGAGGACCTGGACTGGTTCTTCGATCAGTGGATATACGATCAGGGACATCCGGAGTACACCTATGTCTGGACCGCTGAAGATCAAGGGGACAAGGGATATGAGCTGAACATCACCGTGGCCCAAGTGCAGGAGAATGCCCCCATCTTCAACATGCCCGTGGAGGTGAAGATCATCACCGCCACTGAGCAGATTCTGGACACGGTGATCGTGGACGAGGCCTCAGAGGTGATCCAGTTCGTGATTCAGAACGAGCCTGATTCTGTCCAGCTGGATCCCAACCGCTGGCTGCTCTGTGAGAAGGAGGAGGTGCACGCCACCGAGCCCATCCTGGTGATGTTGGAGTGGACCATCGACGACGAACAGGGCAACCAGAATGGCTGGCTCAGCCCCGGCGAGACGGTGGATTTCATCATCTCACTGCAAAATCAGGGGGCCACCGCCAGCGGGATGACGGCCGTGCTGCGCACCGGCGACGGGGACGTGACCATTGTCGATAGCACTGCTGATTACGGGGAGATTCGCTTTAACCAAACGGGTGACAACGAAGCTACTCCTTTTGTTCTCTCCTGCCCTGTGGATATGGATCCTCACTGGGTTACCTTTGATCTGGTGATTCGTGATGTGGGTGCCTTTGAGGACACCATCGCTTTCCGGTTGCCTGCCGGCGACCCAACCATCTTGCTGGTGGATGACGATGGCGGTGGGGATGAGCATCTTTTCTACATGGAGCTTCTGGACAGCCTGGATTACATCTACGATCTATATGAAGTCTCCAAGGCGGGCTCAGACATGTACGACTTCGAGCAGTTCGATCTGCTCATCTGGTTCACCGCCCTGGAGAGCAGCAACACACTGACTACCGCTGATCAGGAGAGCCTGGCCGTCTATCTGGACGGTGGCGGCGCCCTGCTGATCACCGGCAGCGGCCTGGGCAACGACATCGGGGCAACCGATTTCTACAATAATTACCTGTACTCCATCTGGGAGGGAGAAACCTCCTCCACTATTCTGCAAGGGGTCACAGGCGATCCCATATCCGAGGGTACACTGGTGCTGATTTACGATGAGGGTGGCCGGCAGGATGTTCTTGCCGCCACCGAGGATGCCGGCACCTCTGTCTGTTTCAACTACATGGGCGCTGGAGCGGCGGCCATCCGGCATGAAAGCACCTACAAAAGCATCTATTTCGGATATGCGCTGGAGAACACCAGAGACGACAATCCCAGCGCTCTTTCACCATACGGGTTGATGGACAGAATGCTGAACTGGTTCGGGGTCAGCACACCCGTGGAGCCGGGAGAAGCTCCGCTTGCCTCTCTGCCGGGAGCTTTTGCGCTTATCCAGAACTACCCCAACCCCTTCAACGCCTCCACGCGGATCACATTCCAGGTCCCGGGGCCTTCCCGGGTGAAGTTGAGAATCTTCAATATTCGCGGGCAGGAGGTGAAGATCCTGCTGGATGAGAACAAGACCGCCGGCGGTTATCTCTTGCTCTGGGATGGCACTGACGATCGCGGGGAGGCGGTGGCCAGCGGCATCTATTTCTGTCAGATGCGGGCTGGGGAGTATCGCCGGACACAGAAGATGCTGTTGCTGCGGTAAGGCCGAGATTCGAGACTCTTTGAACCCCGAGACTAGAGACTCGAGACTCGTAAAGGCTGAAGTCAAAATATTTTTCCATTTTGCATTTTTCACTTTTCATTTTTCATTCTGCATTTCATTTACTGCTTACTGCTTACTGCCGACTGCCAACTGCCACCGGGGTGGGTTGCAGGGAGGGGACATGATCTGTCCTCGCTGTAAGACCAAGATGACGGAGCAGAAACGCAGCTTTCACAAGCGCCGCAAATGGGTGTGTAAGAGATGTGGGATGGTGAAGATGCAGGAGGTGAGCAGAG
>DAOVRJ010000221.1 GCA_030628225.1 Candidatus Zixiibacteriota bacterium
AAAGGTCACGAACAGCTTCTCGTGTCAAGTGTTAGGCCAACCGACCGGACTGCTGACAATTTACGGTGATTTTGCTTTGAGAGAGGGGAAAAACGATTTTGGGCGGGATATAAACGACGAGGATATTCAGGAGATCTCCCTGAGCGCCGGCATGGGAACGACCTTGTCGCCCAGCGACTCTCTCGGCCTCTCCGGCCATGTGGCTCGTACTTCCTACGACGCCCCTCATCCCGACAACTACAATGACCGCGATAGCTTCCTGGGTGCCGGAAAGCTGACCTATATCCACACTTTCAGCGAGGCCCTGCAGTTCGTGGGCGAGGCCACCGCTCACTTCACTCATCTGGTTTACCTGCGCAGCCAACGCTCGGCCAACAACAACTGGGCACGGCTCTATGCCCTCTACCCAACTCTGTACATCCGGCCCGGGGACAACTTGCAGATCAAACAGCGCTTCAGCATCTCCGCCAACTACACTGAATATGACTTCGATGATCTGTTCACCAATATCAAGAGCAACATCTTCCGCCAGGCCAAAACCATCACAGACCTGAGCTACCGGTTGGGGGAGGAGTTCAGCTTGAACATCAGCTACACCTATCGAGCTGAGGATTTTGGCCGTCTTGTGCGGGACGACGGTTGGGTGGAAATCTTGTCGTGGGACAAATCTTTCCAGAACACAGATCTTTCCGTTTCCTATACCCTGATCCCCCGTCTGATCATCACGCCCAATCTTGGATATAGCCGCCGACGGGAATACCGCCACCAACAGGGAGCGCGGGTTTTTAGACGCCAGTTGCTCTGCAAGCGCATAGGTCTGTCTGGCCGGTACAGGCTTTGGCCGGACAACGACATAGTTTTTTCACTAAACCGTTCTGTGGAAGACGCATCCGGGTCTCCGGAGAGAATTTATGACCGCCTGCAGTTGAACCTGCAGCACTCCTTTTGACGGAGATTCTCATGAAAAAAGCGTTGCTCATGCTGATGATATTGCTGCTGCTGGGCTGCAAAAACCCCTTTGCCACCCGCTCCGCCGATCAGCCCAGTGTTCGCCGGGGAACCTGGGAGGATCCCACGTTCTACGACGCCGTACTGCGCAATCTGGAGTGCTCCTATAACGAGCAGATCATCGACAACTTCACCGACTGTTTCTCAGATGATTTCCTGTTCATCCCTGATCCTGAGGACAATGCCCAGCATCCCGGCATTTTCGACCACTGGTGTCTGGAGGATGAGGTTGACGTGACCCGCTCCATCTTCTCCTCCGGCACCACAAACATGTTCATCGATCTGGCCCTGATCGACTCCACCATGGAGGTCAACTTCTACCCCACCGGGGACACCGTCAGGGCAGAGGTGATCTACGATCTCACGGTGGACCAGGATACGGTCAGCGCGCCCCGGCACATGGCCGGCAGAGCCATATTTTACATCTTCGAGGGATCCGGTAGTATCTGGCGGGTGTTTTGCTGGGAAGACTCCAAAGCGGATTTTCCGGACAGCAGCAGTTGGGGAGAGCTGAAGGCGATGTTTGCCGGAGGATAGCGGGAAACACCTGTAGACCGCTCAGCTTGCTTTCTCTCCCTTAAGCCGGCGGACCTTCTTGCGCACATCGTCGTAAAACAAATAGCGGGGATAATCGGAGAGGACCTGCTCGTAGGCCTGAATGGCCATGGTCAGGTCTTTGAGCCGCAGCTCGTAAATTTCCCCGATGCGCCGCTGAGCCTCGGGGCAAAGCCGACTCTGTGGATAGTCGGCGATCAGCTTATTGAGATCGGCCAGAGCCTCCTGGTGCTGGCCGCTTTTTTCTCGTAGTTGAGCTGTTTCCATGAGTATGTAGTCGCCAAGGTTGGTTGAGGGAAACTGATCCATAACTTGCTGGTATGCCGACAAGGCCATGCGGTAGTTCCGCTGCAACCCCAGGCTCATGGCCTGGGCATAGGCCTTCAGGGCCTCCTCTCCCTCGGAAAGGCCATCTTCTAAAAACAAAGAGTAAACCAGGGCATCATTCACGTAGAAACCCTGCGGAAAGTCGCTGACCAGCTTATCGAAACCCTCTTTGGCCTGCTCAAATTTGCCCTCTAAAAAGGACAGCTCAGCCAGCTTATACGCCGCCTTCTCCTGAACCTCCTCTGGGCCACGCACCCGGGCAAGTAGCTGGTATTGCTCCCGGGCCCCTTGCAGATCTCCCTTGACCTCCAGACAGTCGCCGATGCGAAAGGCTGCGTCGGGGCTCCTGACCAACCCTCCAGCCTGTGCCGCCAGAACCCGATAGGCTGTCAGAGCGCTCTCGGTGTCGTTCAGATGCAGAAAATGGATCTCTCCCGAGGCATACAGGGCCTCGGCCGCCGCAGAGCTCTTTGGATGGCGCAGAATCAACTCTTCATAAGCGGCCAGGGCATCCTGATATCTTTGCATAGCGGCCAAATTGTCGCCCACCGCTAACTGGGCCTGGCCGGCCGTCGGCTCATCCGGATAGCGGACCACTACCTCCTGGCAGGCCTTTATGGCCGCGGCGTGGTAGCCAAGCTCGGCACATCTTTTGGCGAAACCCATCAGGACCTTCCCGCTGGAGCCTTTCTCCCGGTCGTTGAGGATCAAAAACTGCTCGTAGGCCAGATCCGGCTTTCCCATCCTGATGAGATGATGGCCAAACAGGTGCCGGAATTCAAGCAGCTGTGGATCTTTCCCCACCGCCGAGCTCAGGGCCTCCTGCACCATCGCTCCCACCTGCGGATCTTCGTGGAACTGGGCCAGGCGCGCGTTCACGTAGCTCATCCTGCGCACATCCAGGGTAAGCCAGGTGAGGTACTCGCCGGTGGCGGCCCTGTATTTCGCGCCCAGCTCATAGATACGCGCCAGAGGTTCAGCGAATAGGGTTTTATCGCTCAAAACCTTCCTCCCCCGCAGAAAGACCTCCTCCGCCTCGGCCAACATGCCTCTTTCCCAGAAAGCTCTGCCCACCCGAAGGTAGTTTATTTCCTTCCCGGGCGACAGCCGTATGGCCTCGAGCCAGGTCTCTCTGGCCTGCTGAACCTGACCGGAGAGAAAAAACACCTCCCCCAGGGCCATGTGCAGGTCGAGATTTCCCGGGCTTTTATCCAGCCTATGATTCAGAAATTCGATGAGCTGAGGATAGCGCTTCAGCTCTTTGTAAACCCCCTGGATCCGGGCCATGAGCTCGACATCCTCAGGCCTTTCCGCCCGAAGCTCAATGTAGATCTTCAGGGCGTCCTCAAGCCGACCCTGCTTCTCATACTGCCTGGCCAGGCTCATCTGCTGGGCCCATTGAACCCCGACAGATGTGGAGACAGCCAGCAGCAGCACTATACCGGCCAATACAGTAATGGTCTTTATCAACCTCATCTGCTCACTGCTCCTCTGCCCGGGACAGGGCCTGGAAGTATGCCCGGATCAGATCCTTATAGGCCTTGGGATAGTCCTCCGACAGGGCGCGCAGCAGATCGCGGCGCAGCTCATCATCCCTTCTGCTCAGACTTTCCGGCAACTCTCCCGGGTCTTGACGGGCCACAACCTGCCCCGGACGAGATCGGCGACGCCGGGTATAATCTCTGCGTCGTAGGGACTTTTGCGCATCCAGCATTCGTGAGAGGATCCTCTGCTGCCGGTCTATGGTCCTTTGGTCCACCTTCCTTTGCGCCAGATCGTCCACCACTTTCTTCATCTCCTCGCCCAGATTATCCAGACGTCCCAGGATTTCCGAGCGGTTGCCGAATTCCTTCAGCACATCCTCCATGCCACGCCGTATGGCCTCCTGATCGGCGGCCAGCCGGGCCATCTGAGCCCTCTGCTCCATGGTGTACTGCCCCTGCTGGCCCAGCCCCATGGTCTGCTGGTTGATGCTCATCTGGCCCTCGCTCATCCCCTGGAGCTGCTGCATCATCGCCTCCATTCCGCCGGATGACGCGCAAGACCCCATGGCATTCAGGGACATAATCAGCTGCCGGGCTGCCTCA
>DAOVRJ010000086.1 GCA_030628225.1 Candidatus Zixiibacteriota bacterium
CTCCCAGATGGCCTCCCCTTTGGAGGACACCTTCAAAGGCACTCGCATACAATCGGGATATAATACCTGGTTGATGGCCAGGGGCTCCCTGCTTAGTTTCTCCCGAATCACCTGCTCCTCACCGATAAGCTCTCCTCCTCCGGTCATCCAGGAGCGCCATTTCGTCAGAGCGCGCTCTGACGAAAGCACGCCGACAATCTCGAAGAAAACGAGTCCCGGCAGGATGATGCTCAGAACCGTCTTTCCATCGCCGCCCAGAACGGTGGCCACAAAAAATGCCTCCACGGCGGCGACGCCCGCCTGGGGCAGCATCAGCTTGGGTAAAGTGTTCCTCATCCGGCGCTCCACCCTCGTGATCCGGCAACCCAGCCAGGAACCACCCATTTTCCCCACCGTTCTGGCCGCCACATAGGCTCCAATGACCAAAAAGTTCTCCGGATGGAATGCCTCGATGTCCGCGTTGGCCCCGATGAGAGCGAAAAAGACCAGCGTGTACATGGAGGTGGCACCTTCGATGCGCAGAGACTGAAACACTTGCCGGGAATACAAGTTGGAAATGAGCACGCCTGCGGCAACGACTGTGATCAGAAAGGGAAGATGCCAGTGAAGAGCCAGGCCAACGCCCAGACACACACAGCCGGCCACGATGATGAACACCTCCATGGACGGACCGGGTAATTCGGAGATCAGCCGCGAAAGGAACTCCGGACCGGGAAGGGGCTTTGCTCTGCCCCGTGCCCCCTCGGGTTCGAGCCACCGCCGCTCCAGCGCAAATCTGAGAACAATAAAGATCGCCAGCCCGATCAGCAAGGCATAGATGAGCTCTCGCACCACAGGCAGAGAGAGGCCCAGCAAGGAAAAGTCGCCGCCTTTTTCTAATAGCAGGGCCGCCTGACAGGTAATGGAGAAGACGATGATCTCGATGACATCATCAAGTACCACCATCCCGCCGAGCCTGCTGCGCATTGCCCCCCCGATATCCAACCGGTTCATGATGGCGAAGGTGGCAGCAGGCGCGGTGGCGATGCCGATGCTTCCGATGAGCAATGCCACGATGGGTCTAAAACCCAGAAGCAGAAAAGTTCCCGTTACACAGGTCCAGGTGATAAAACCCTCGGTGAGAGAAAGGACCAGCATGCCTCCGCCGATCTTTCTGAACTTTTCGCGATTCAGCTCGTCGCCAATGCCAAAGGCGATAAGGCTCAAAAAAACGAAGGCAAAAAAGTGAAGTGAATGGAGAGCACTCCGATATGCTGGAAATTTGTGCTCGATAAACAGTAAAAGGATGGGACCAACAACAAGTCCCCCAAGGACCTGACCGACGACTTCACCGATTTTCAGACGGCGGGTGATCTTGGAGCCAAAGTGAGCCACCAGCACGAGCAGACCCAAACTGAAAATTTGCATGTAGAATAGCTCAAAGGACATGGTTCAGAGACCTCTTCGTGTGTAACTTCTCTAACCCCGAGAAATAACGGCGCTGATTATTAAAGTGCGCTGAGGCTCATCTCAAAAAGATGTTACCCTGGCTTCAGGCATTCCAGACTATTAAAAAGAGCCCGAGCATGACAGGATAAGCACACAGCCTGTAGATCAATATGTTCGTCTCCTGCTTGGCGATCGAAGTTGACATTTTATACTTCTATGATCGCCCCCGCTCCGCCGGCGATGTATTTCTCAGGATACAAAGATTTGATCTCCGGGATATGCTGCGTGCAGTGCGTCGGGCAGACCATCTGCACATCACTCAGCAATTCATAGTCATCGAACCCGTGGAAACCACCGACAATGGCACAAACCCTCCCAAATTGCGCGGCAGCGTCAAGAACGACTTTCACTGTAGGGTGTGAACATCCCACAACTACAACCACTCCTTTTTCCGTCTTAACTGCCAGGGACTGTTCTATGCTATCAAGCTCGCCGGTGGAAAAGATGTTCTCATGCATTCTCATCGGCTCATGCACACAGATGAACTCTTTCGCATGACGAGTCTTCTTTAATGAGAAAGGTGCATATATCTTCACATCATCATTCTGCTTCAGAAAAGCCGCCAGACCGCCTGTATGATCATAGTGGTCATGAGAGATGAACACTTCCTCGATTGATCGCGGATCGATGTGCAGCTTCATCATGTTCTCAAGAAGTATCGAGCCATTGGCACCGGTATCAAAAAGAATTGTTCTGCCGTATACTTCCACAAGACAGGAAAAACCCCAGTCGGGTATAAGATCTGCTCGCATCACGGTATTGTCATAGACGATCGTGATCTTCATTCCTCAGGCCTATTTGCTTGCGGTTGTCCCCGAACAGGTAAAGGCATGCTGTTTCATCTTCACCCATTTCCCCTCGGCTATGCCAATCAGATTTCCACATTCACAGACGACCCTGTCCCCATGACGAACGCTATAATCCTCCACGACTCGATCGTTCCAACAATGCAGTAATTTCCCTTTTCCGACCTTTTTGTACCTGAAGATCTTCCGACGGCACCTGGCACACTTTATGGTGAGCATTTTCCCCTGCGTTTTTCTCGCTGAGCAGATCCTGACCGGCCAGTTACAGCTCCTGCATACTGCTCCTCAGCTTCTCAGAATGCTGATAGAATTCCTTCAGATCCATCTGGCGCAAAAACACCAATCCGTGAGCCGCACGCATTCTGGGGCTGTCATGAGAGCCGAAAAGCTCGCGTCCCAGACACGTCTTCAGCATCTGGTATTGCTCCACCATAATTTTCTGGGCCAGACGGTAGAACGGACCATCATATTCGTAACTGGGAAATGACGCCTCTCTTTGGGATCCGAAGCATTTCATAAACGCGTTTTCCATAATCGCCATAGAATTAAGGGAAATGGGCACAAACATGTTTGCTTCAGATGGATGAAATCGATACCATACATTGCGATACCCCCACACCTGAACGTCCGGCTTGATCTTCTCATACCGTCGCAGGGCCTCGGTAGTGGCCTGTAAAACTTTGTAGTGGGTATCCGGCCCGCTCCCCTCCGGATCCAGGGCCACCGTGACCACATCCGGCCTGTCTCTCTCCATTAATTTGTAAATGGGTAGAACATCCCTATTTGTCTCAGGTTGCTCCTCAAAAATCTCCCCTTTGTAAAATCCCATTCGAATGTGGTTGACCGATTGGGTGTTGAATCCAAAATAACCCCACAAAAGATCTGCTTCCCATTCCCGGATCACGCCCTTCAACTGTTGAATATGAGACAGATCCTTCTTTCCGGGATATTGCGTCTGGAAATAGTTAATTAATTCGTCGATACGATTGAGTAATCGCGTAACGCTGTCCTCTTCATACAAAAAAATCAAATTCCGCAGCAGCCGGCGAGCCTCCCCCTCATCTTTCATGGTTCGGCTATGGGCGGCGATGCCATCGAGGTACTGAAACACATCACGGCTACGGCCGATTTCAAAATCTGGCCTAAAGTAATCCTCCTTCATTAAATTGCGAAACTCATCCGACACAATCCACACCTTGAGTTTTTGAAGCAGATCGAGCACATAGCCGTTTGTGACAGCCGTAAAACCACTGGTCGCATAGTTGAAGGTGTGTTTGTTGGTGACCGGCCGCACCAGATGTGCGACGTAGCCCAAATATCCCAACATGATGTCATCATGATGGGGCCCCATATGCATGAATGTTGTGTTCTGTATATCCGCCCGCCCGCGCTCGACCTTTTCTATCAGATTTTGCTGCACTTTTCCGGTAACGGCCGATACATCTCCTTCAAAACGCCTTAGTACCTCTGCAGAGGAACGTATGGAGTTGAAATCATCCCTGCTGAGGTCGCCAATACGTCTGTTGCGCTCCAGGGCCAGATTGATGACCACACGCTCCACAACCTCCTCGGAAAGCTGCGCAGCCCTTTTTACATCCACATACACTCTCTCGGTCAAGAGGCACGCAGCCCCCTTGGTGAGGTAAAAACGGGCGTTGGGCAGATCGTGTAAGACCGTTGCTGGAAACAAAATGCTCTTGGGCTGTTGGATGGCATTGAACACTGTCGGCGCTTTGGCCTCGCCAGCAGCGATGATAATCACCACAACATCCTTGCTCAGGGTGATGGTAGCCAGCCCAATGGTGATGACCAGCCGGTTCTTAGCCACCTCAACACCGCCCAGATCGGTGGCAGCGGCGGCCTGGGTTTCATAATTGGTGGGCATGAGCCGGGTGGTGGAATAGTGGTCCGAGCCCCTCACGTTAAAGGCAATATGACCATCCGGCCCGATACCACCCAAGAAAAACCCTATTCCCCCCAGTTTGCGGATATGGCTTTCATATTCCATACACCATTGATCCACCTGAGCAATCACCGCTTTTTGACGCCGCTCAACCCGAGTTCCCGGCTGGCGGACCCGCAATGACAAATCGACTATGTTATCGGGAAAAACCGCTGTCATCTTTCTTCCCCTGGGTATCCCCAGCTGTGCGGTGTTTATCAGCAATGCCTTTTTCCCATCCAGACCAAAGCCCTTGATGTAAAATTTATTGACATAATAGTAGAAGCTGTTGGTCTGCTCGGGGTCGATAGGATAAAAATCGTCAATTTGAACAAAGTGCAAGCTCTTCATGTCCGGCTTGATCGTCGGGTCCACGCCGCCTTCGCTCAAATCCTTTTGTGCCTCCGGCGAATCCCAATTGCTCAAATAGAACTTCACCCGTTTGATGAAATGCTCCGGCGTTTTCCCGGTGGGCAGCGAAATCACCCCCCCGGGGTTCTCCTGCACCCATTCGATAAAACGCAGCGCCGTGAGCTTTCCCAACGCCGGGAAATTCACCACCTCGATGATCCCGATGTGCTCCTTTTGCGGATAGATGAGCTGACGTTCCAATTTCGCCAGCCAGACCTCTTCAACATGGGAGATCTTCACGCTTTTTTTCGCCGGCATTTTATTTCACCTCTTGCTTTCCCTTTTTTTATCCGGCCCCTGCGCTCACTGGCCTTTTTCCAGCAGATTCGTTAAAAGCAGGCGCATCTTGCTGTAATTCCTTACCATCTCTTCTTTTATGGAACTGTTGTACAGAACGGCGGCGGGGTGCTGCACGGGAAGCAACTTCCTGTCACCAGCCGGCAATACTTCCCCATATACCTGGTGAAGCTCTGCTCTGGGCGGCAACGCAATCGCGTATTTCCCCAAGAGGTATCTGGTTGCATAATAGCCAAGTGAAACCAGTATTCCGGGATTTATTAGCTCTATCTCCCGATTCAGATACTGGCTGCAGATCTCTATCTCATCGGCCTTTGGCTTCCTGTATCCAGGAAGCATGCACTTTATGAGATTCGTCATATAAAGATCTGGCAAATCAATGTCAATCGTTCTCAACAGATCGCGGAGCACTTCTCCCGATGGCCCGATGAACATCTGCCCTTCTCTGTCCTCGTTCTCCCCGGGCGCCTGGGCAATGAGCATCAACCTGGCCTGCAGATTCCCTTCACCGCAAAGAGCGTGTATCCTGGTCTCGGCCAGCCTGCATTTGTGGCACATCCTGATCTGGCCATTCAGAACCTCGATGCTCATGCGATATCCCTTTGCGCAGATACCACCTGATCTTCTCTCTACGCACCATCGTCAGCAAGGCAGGTGAAGTGGCCGCCGAGCTTGTCAGCGGGCAAATGCCCGGCCCAGAAAGGGACCACCTCGTCCAGCAATTGCTGGCGGTGGAAATCCAGAGGCTTATGGCTCTGGCGAGCTCCATTTCGTCTGTATGATACGGCCTTTGGAATCAGAATTCAAGAGAATAAATGCCCGGGGAGCATAAAAAAACCGGCGAGTATTTCATCGCTGGCGGCTTTATATTCTCGGGCTGATGTGGCCCATCTCTCAGATATCTCTGGTGATGTGTCTGCTGCCAGAGAATTGGGTTTGATGAAGCAAAAGGAAACGCGAGTGCACCGTCGGGCGCCAGAGCACACATATACTCCCAGACACGCCGGACGGCGCACTCGCACTCTTCCGCCAGGAGGGCGGTTATGTTATACAACTACCAGGAGCTACTTTTTCCCCTCGTGCCGGCCGAGGATGATATGACATCCGTTATCTTCGAAGACCGTCACGTTTGCCACAAATCTGCCGCCTTTTTTCTGCCACGCGCATCCCCAAACCCCATCTTCTTCATGGGCATCCAGGAGCTTTGTCCAACCCTTTTTGGGCATCTTGGATTTATAATAGGAGATCACCTGGGCAGGTTTGGCATCCGTGATATAGTGCCGCACCTCGCTTCTTTCAAAAGCACCAACCCCTGTTATCACCTTCGCCTCACCCTCGCTCTTCGCGCCAGAGAAAATAGGCATATCACCCCAATCTCCCGAGCTCGTCTGGCGAACCTCCACCTGTGCAGATCCGGTCTCAGATGATTCGGTAGAAGCGGCCTGCTGCTGCTTCTCACCCCCACCACCGCAGGCGATCAAACTCACACAGCCCAGCAGCAGAAGAGATGCCAATAAAAAATGGATCGGCTTCTTCATCTCTTGATCCTCCCTTTCCTTACCGTCCTGAATCGAAAAGGCCCTTTTAAAACGAGCCTGATGACCTCCTCCCCAACACCAAAGCGGCACCAGCGCTGGGGGTGTCACTTTTCCATTCTTGCCCTCCTTTCTGAGATAAACAAAAAAGTGTATGCGCAAACCTCGCTTCACACCGTTTTCTTATAATATTTGTAGGCGGCGAACCGAAACAGGGCGCGGCCACCCGACAGCTATTTTATTCACCAGCGTCTGGTACGCTAACCCGACGCCAGGTGAAAAAACCCTTCTTCTGCGAAAGAAAGTTAATCGATTACGTAAGGTATGGCAACAACTTTTTGGCGGCACACGAACCCATTCATAATAAAAACCTCTCCACCCCAACAATAACACAAAAAGGAGCCGCATCCTCCACCGACGTGGCTCTCTTTCTCTGTTCATCTCCTGATCCATTCTCGGTGAAGAACACTGGACGAGCGCATACTCCTCGGGAAACTCTCACACTTTTGACGGATCGCCTCGTCTCACCCTCTCCCTCACCTCCTGCATCTTCACCATCCCACATCTCTTACACACCCATTTGCGGCGCTTGTGAAAGCTGCGTTTCTGCTCCGTCATCTTGGTCTTACAGCGAGGACAGATCATGTCCCCTCCCTACAACCCACCCCGGTGGCAGTTGGCAGTCGGCAGTAAGCAGGAAGCAGTAAATGAAATGCAGAATGAAAAATGAAAAGTGGGTAGTGTGAAGTTAAGTGTGTCCGATTTAGTACTTAAGTTCTTGTAAATGGGGTATATTCCTTCCATCGAACTTTTGACAAAAAGATGGGAGGAGTATTGGGGTGAAAAAAAGGTGTCCTCGATGTTCAAGTTTCCTGGTTAAGAAGATTGGCTTTAAGAGAAGTTCCATTACTACCAAGAGAGGGGTTATTGCCAAAAAGCTCCAAAGATATCTTTGTAACGTGTGCCAAAAGAGCTTTACTCTGGAGGTAGCAAGTAAACGAAAGAGGCATTCTAAAGCACTCATCACATCGGCTATTAAAAGATATGTGGAGGATAACACCACCCTAAGGCCGGTCAGTAATAGCATCGGCATCTCTCCAAAAGGGCTTTTAAACTGGTTGATGGAATATGGCAGTAATGCGAAAAGCCCGTTAGAGGTTGCTCGGGAGCTGAAACCGAAATGGTCTGGCCTGCTCGGTGTTGATGGTAAGGCATTTAAAATCCATGGACAAGAGTTTACTATCCTGGTGGCTCAGGATGTACAGACCTTTGATCCGGTGTTCTTCTCTGTGGTAGAGAGAGAAAATGTAGAGAACGCAGAACGGTTTTTCCTGATCATCCGTGATGTTTTACGATATCCTATTAAGGGCATTGTCAGTGACCTCGGTAGAGGTAAGGCGTTCGTTGCCCTCATCAAGGAAATCTTTACAGGTATTCCCCATCAGGCATGCGTCGTACACTTTTTCAGGTATGTCAACGCAACCATTCCAAAGAGCAAAAAGAGTGTCTACTACCAGGAGAACTGTATTCTCAGACAGACTGTCAAAGGGATCCTCTTCGCTGAAAATTTCAATGATGCCGAAGAAACCTTCCAAAGACTCCTATTAGCTAAAAGTCTTATTAAAACATCGTATCACAAAAAAATCATTCGCTCCCTAACAAGACACTTTGATCTTTTAACCGCCCATTTCCATCACTCTGTGTTGGTACGAGACAACAACGTGACAGAGAACCTGATCAAGCAACTTAACAGGAAGTTCAAACAATCAGGAGGCTTTAAGAATATCGACAACGCCTATAACTTCCTAAAGCTCTGGTTCATTTACTACAGACTGAAACCCTTTTGCAACAGCTCTAGGCCATATCGGAACGGTAAAACCCCTATAGAACTCGCTAATGCAAAAAGCAATAAGACTGATTGGCTAACGTTTTCTCAACGAAATAGACACACTTAATTACACACTACCAATAATTTTAATTCCAGATTCTCGCAGGCTTTCTCTTTTTCTTGCGGTTTCAAATTCTGCATTGTCGGAGCCTTCACGAAGTGTAACCCTTATAGTTTCAGTACCTTTATCCTTCTTAGAATAAAAAGTGCATTTCTTTCCGATTTGAAGAAAGCTAAACATTCCGATCCCAAGTTGACCTATCTGCTTAAAATCTAAGCTCTTTTTTGCAGAATCAGCTACTCGCTGAAGGGCATCTATAAATTCCTCTTTAGACATTCCATAAGGATATTCAATTGTGACTCTATCCTTTTGTAAGGAGTAAGTTACCTCACAAACAGGAAATGCCTTACCAATCTTTTTTGCTTTAAAGTGTTCATCTACAGCATTACTTATATGCTCCTTTATAGCGTCGGCAGGGTTTCGATACAAACTTCCCAACCATCTGAGAGCATTTGCCGTATGTAGCTTTATCGGGACTTTCCTCATTTCTGTCCCCCCTTCTTTTTAAAAAAATTGAACCTGTTAGTAGTTAAAGTAAGCCATCTTCTGAATTTTTCTTCATCTCCCAGCATGGTAAGAAGGCTCGAAATGTATCCGATATCGCCAAGATCCAATTCTTCCCGCAGGATGTCCCGGGCTTCTTTCGAGCCATCCCGAAACCATCTAAGCTCTTCCTCTAAAAACAACAGAAGATATTTTACTTTATTCGTTTTTCGTTCCGCTTCCTGAAGTATCAAATCCAAAACTGGAATCTCAAAACCGACAGTTTTTGCAATCTTTTC
>DAOVRJ010000046.1 GCA_030628225.1 Candidatus Zixiibacteriota bacterium
ATATCTCCAGGAGTTTTTGTCTTGATCCGGCCGTCTGTAAAACCAGAAAAATCTTGCATTCAACCCTGTTTATCGTTAATTTAAAAGTAACAATCCCCTTTTCTTTCCCCGGGCGATCGAGGAGATGAATCTAAAAGTTCGCATTGCCATCATCTCAGTGGCCGTCAACGTTGTTTTGGTGGGCGTCAAGCTCACGCTGGCCAGATGGTCTCAAAGCACCTCCATTCTCGCCGACGCCATTCACTCCCTTTCAGACATACTGGTCTCCATGCTGGTTCTCAGCGGTCTTGTCCTGGGAGCTCTTGGTCAGAGAGATCACCATGACCGCTGGCGGAAGATCGAGGACATCGTGGCCATTGTGGTGGGGCTGTTTATTCTTCTGGCGGCCGTTCAGATCTTCGCCGGCGCGGTAGCCGGTCCCCCCAGGGAGCTGACCCGTTTGCCCGTGGCTCTGGCGGGTATTTTCCTGTGCATTTTGGTCTCCGGCTTTATAGCCCGGCTCAAGATCAAGGTGGGGAAAGAGCAGTCCTCCACCAGCCTGGTGGCCGATGGCTATCACTCGCGAATGGACATGTACTCCTCGATCGGGGTGATGGTAGGCCTGGTGGGTGGCATGATCGGTCTCAACCTTGACGTTCAGGCCGCCGGACTGATCGCCTTGCTCATCGCTGCAACAGGTCTGGAGGTGATATACGGAGGCATACGGGCGTTGCTGCGGGGGACGGCGCTGGAGGAGTATTGGTTGGCGAACCTCTTCGGCCACACCCTGGTAGGACGACCTCCCCCTGCTGGATTGAGCCACAGATCCCTTGATCTGATCCTGTGGCTGCGTCATCGGGGCCGGCGCTTGCTGGTCTGGCTCTCAGTATTGGTCCTTCTTCTCTGGTTTTCCTCCGGGCTGTATCAGGTTGGCCCTGGAGAGCGGGCGCTGGTATTTCGGTTTGGACGGTTATTGGACGCCTCTGGTCAAGGCCCTGGCCTGCGTGTACATCTGCCCTGGCCGGTGGAGAGGGCGCGCAAGATCCCGGTGAATATCATAAGGCGCATCGAGATCGGGTTTCGCACCCAGCTGATTGCTTCGGCAGCGGATATGCGCTCATATCAGTGGGAGAGCCGGCATGTCTTCGGGAAATACATCAAGAAGCCAGAGGAGTCCATTATGTTCACCGGCGATGAGAACTTGATCGACGTTAACACCATCGTCCAGTATCGGGTGGCTGAGATCACTTCCTTTCTGCTGCGCCTGGAGGATCCGGAGACCCTGGTTAGATTGGCGGCTGAGGAGGCCATCAGGACGGTGGTGGGCATGGAGACTCTGGATAACCTGTTGACTTTGGATCGGCTGTCTGTGGAAGAGCAAATTCTGCAGACACTTCAGGCCACCTTAGAGAGAGTTGGTTCAGGCATACAGGTGATGGCAGTGAAGCTCCAGGACGTTCACCCTCCCATAGAGGTGGTTGAGGCTTTTCGGGATGTGGCCAGCGCTCGGGAAGACAAGAATCGGCTGATCAACGAGGCGTATGCCTACAGGAATGAGGTGCTTCCCAGGGCCCGGGGCAAGGGGGTTGACGAGATTTACCAGGCCGAGGCCCAAAAGCAGGAGAGAATAAACGCTGCCCGGGGGGAGGCCGAGAAATTTGTGGCTCTTCTCCGCGAATACCAGAAAGCTCGAGAGGTCACCGAGGTGCGCATGTTCCTAGAGACTATGGAGAAAGCGCTGAGCGGAATGGAGAAGTTCATCGTCGAGCCGGGAGCCTCCCGGGAGCCGCTGGACCTCAGATTTTTTAAAGGACAACCAGGAGAGATCTTTGAAGGGGCGGGAAGATGAAGAGAAAGTTGATCGTTGCATTCATCGTCGCCGGTTTTTTTATCCTGCTGGTGAGCTCTATCCTCTTCCAGGTTGAGGAGACTCAGTTTGCCATCATCACCCAATTCGGGAAGCCTGTCCGCGTAATTTCCACGGCGGGCCTCAAGCTAAAATGGCCGGATCCCATCCAGTCGGTTCGGCGGTTCGACCGTCGATTGTTGCTCTTCGACCCGGAGCCCAGCGAGTTTCTCACCCAGGACAAGAAGAATGTTCTGGTGGACAGCTATATGGGCTGGCGTATCAGCGAGCCGTTGAAATTTCTGGAGTCGGTGAAAGAGCGATCTGTGGCCGAAGTTTTTCTGGCCGACATCGCCTCGGCGGCCATGGGAGCGGCTCTGGGCAACTACTCCCTGTCGGCCTTGGTCTCCACGGACCCTCAGCAGAACAAGGTGGATCAGATCATGGAGCAGGTTAGCTCCAAATGCCGTGAGAAAGCGGCCGCCGATTATGGGATAAAGATCCTGGAGGTTCGACTGAAGAGGTTGAATTTGCCCGAGCAGAATAAGGAGAGCGTCTTTGAGCGCATGCGTACTGAGAGGGAACGCATGGCCAAGAAGTATCGCTCTGAAGGCGAGGAGGAGGCCATCAAAATTCGGGCCGAGGCGGATAAGAAATGCCGGACCACCCTCTCCGAAGCTTACGAGAAGGCGCAGATAATCATCGGGGAAGGAGACGCAGAGGCGACGCGCATCTACGCTTCGGCTTTCAACAGGGATCCCCGTTTCTACAAGCTGGTTCGAACATTGGAGTCGTACGGGAAGTTCCTAAACGAAAAGACCACGGTTGTCCTGTCTACAGATTCAGAGCTTCTGGAGTTGCTCACAGAGGGGAAGTTCAAGGAATAGGCCGAGGTCCATGAAAAATAAGGATTCATTGCTGCATCTGAAAGCGGTTTTTCAGCAGGTCAGAGCCGTTCTGCCGGAATGGCGAAAATTAGCTCTCCTGGGCGGCATCTGCTTTTTAGGGCTTTATCTGCTCTCCGGCATCTACGTGGTTCAGCCCAACGAGCAGGGGGTGGTCCGGCGTTTCGGTCGGGTGGTGAATGATGGGATCATGCCGGGTATCCATTATCATCTGCCCTGGCCATTTGAAAGGATCAATCGCCCGAAGACCCTACAGGTTAAGGTGATGAGCATCGGTTTCCGGATGGTGGACAAGGTTAAGGGGCTCAGTCCGCGGCCGGAGGAGACGCAGATGCTCACCGGCGACGAGAATATCATCAACGTCCAGCTGATCGTGCAATACCGGGTGGAGGACCCCCGGGCTTTCCTGTTTGCGGTGGAGTCACCTCACTGGCTGGTGCGCAAGGCGGCCGAGGCCTGTCTCACCAAAATCATCGGCTCTATGGGCGTCGATCAGGTGTTGACCACGGACAAGCTGATCATCCAGGAGCGGCTGAAGGAGGAGGCGCAGGCTATTTTAGACCGATACGGTTGCGGACTACGGATTTACGGGACTTATTTTCAGGACATCAACCCCACGGAGGAAGTGGCCTTTGCCTTTCGGGATGTGGCCAGTGCCCGGGAGGATCGCAACCGCCTGATCAACGAAGCTCACGGGTATAGGAACGAGAAATTGCCCCAGGTGCGCGGGCAGGCTGAGCAGATGATTCGGGAGGCAGAGGGATATAAGACCGAGCGGGTTAACCGGGCCAGGGGTGAGGCGGACAGGTTTTTATCTCTGTTGCAGGAGTATCGTAAAAGCAGAGAAGTCACCGAAACTCGACTGTACATAGAGACCATGGAAAAAATACTCCCCAAGATCCGCAAATACATCTTGGATAAAGAGCAAAACAAGGGGGTGGTGGATCTGAAGATGATTATCCCCGGTCAGGAATAGGGACTGAGGGTGGAAAGTGTTGTAAGGCAGTAATTTTTTTGATAGCCCGTACCTCGGGTTTACAAGAGCAACCGTGGTTCCAAATCGCACACATCTTAACGCGGAGGTCATGGAGATGGGACCAGAGGTGCAGAGGAGAAAATCTCACTTTTGCTCCGTCTGTCAGAGAGTTGTGAAGATGGATATGTTGCGCAAAGGGCCGGTCGATGACGTGACATGGCTAAAATGCCCGGACTGTGAGGGCATCGTTCCCGTTCTCTCAGCCGCGATCAAGGAGTTGATGGGGATGAAGGAGGAAGTGCCGGGTACTGTGATGAAAAACGAATGTCCCGAATATGAGATGAGCGGGAACTATGATGTCGGTCAGATTTTCTACCATAAAATCTGGGATGACTATGGGATGGTGCTCCAGAAGGGAAAGGAATCCCAGAAAGGCAGGGCCATCATGGTCTCTTTCCTCAGGGGGGGGTTAAAGAAGATCGTCGAGAATTACCAGTCGCTCGATACATAGATCTTCTCCGGGGCTGAGGATCGGTGATGGGCGACCATTGCTATGTTTTCTAATAGAGAGACAGGCGGAGCGATCCGCCTGTTTTTATATAGTGCGAGGGGGATACTTCCCCCTTCCAACCTAACCACCCCAAATGAAAAATGTAAAATGAAAAGTGAAAAATTGAAAAATGCCCCACCCTTCCCAACCCTCGAATCTCGAGTCTCGAATCTCTATCTCATACCACGATCACGATTTTCCCTTGACAAAGTAAAATCAGTTCGGTATACTGAAATTCAAATGCTGCATCATGCTTAACCAGGGAGGCTCTCATGCCACACCACATCTGTCACGTGGAGATTCCCACCACCGACTTCGAGAAGGCCAAGACCTTTTACTCAGGCCTCTTCGGCTGGAAGATCACCATAACGCCCAACATGGACTACGCCACCTTCGAGACAGGCAGCGAGCCTGGAGGCGGGTTCAACAAGGTGGACAAGGTCACCTCTGTTGGTGAGCAGGGGGTGCTGGTCTACGTGTTCACCGAGGATATCCAGGAAACTCTGGCCAGGGTCGTCGAGCTGGGAGGAAGCGTGATCAAAGAGAAGACGAAGATCCCGGAGATAGGCTGGTATGCCCTTTTTGGAGACCCGGATGGGAGCATCATCGGCATCTTCCAGTCCAAGGAATAGCCGGGGATTATTCCAGTTCGTTCTGGATGGAGAAAGGGCCGGCTTTTAGCCGGCCCTCTGCATTTCTGAAGATCAAAGGAGCTCTTGAGACGACCCACCTACTTGTTTCTCCGCGATCTTCCCTCCGTGCTGGTGTTCCCCTTTGAGCTCTGCTTGCTGCTGGAGCTGCTGGAGCGCTCCTTTTTCGAGCCCGTGTCCGCGGACTTTTTCTGGGAGCTGCTCTGTTTCTTTTTGGAATCGCCGGTGAATACTTTGGCCACGCTTCCGATGATCTTGCCCAGGCTGGAGCTTCGGCCGGAGCTCTTCTTCACCTTTTTCGTCTCGCTTCTGGCAGGGCTTCTCTCCCGGTCAACCTCTCTTTTTCTTGATCTTTGGGATTCCACACCGGAGCGGATCTGGGTGCGAGATTGGCTGTTGCTTTTTGCCACGCGATCTATCCGGTAAGAAGGCCTCCGTGACCTGCGCTCGCTGTCACTGAGATCGCGATTGCCATCTTGCTCTTCCCTTGACAAGCGGCGATCAAGATTGCCGGTTTCCCCTCTTTTCGTCCGCTCCTGCATTTGTTCGCTGCCCGAGCCAGACCACTCACGCGGGGGCCGTCTTCTATCCTCCCGGCTCACATCATCTTTCCCTGTCCCAAATCGTGATGGACGCTCTCCTCCTCCGCCCCGCCGCACAGGTTTCTCCCGGTACCAGTCCGGCTTGCGTCTATCCTGATGATAGTAGCCCTTCCAGGTGCATCGACGGCCGGTGTCCCGGTCGATGTACCAGTACACGTAGATGGGCTGACAGCCATGGTACCACCACCACGGGCGGCACCAGTAATGGTCCCAGTAGAAGTCCATCCAGATGCCCACGTGGATATAGGGATCCCACCAGGGATCGTAGAATCGATCGGGATACCAGTGATAGACGATGTACCGGGGATAGGGGACCCAGCGGCGCACGTAAAACCAGCTGACGTCGCTGCTATAGCCCTCCGGCTCGTACTCATCATTGCCCCAGGCTAACTGCTGGTTGATCTCGTGGATGGCCAGATGGGGGTCTCCGGTGACGCGCCCCATGGGCCAGTAGATATCGCTGTCCACGCCATCTTCTATGTCGTAGAGAGCCCGCAAGTTCAGAGGAAAGTGCGAGGCGATGGCCACCACGTATTCGATGCCTGTAGGACCGTCCACAATCAAGTCGTACTCGTCGTAGGGGTCGGGGATCTCGTAGATGCGTCCTCCCTCGACCCAGGTCTGGTCATTGTACTTAGGATATAGCACATGGACGAAACCTTCTGTATCCACATTGTAAACCGCCACGTAGCAATCCTCGGAGGCCTGGAAGTATACGCGGATGTAGTGATCAGGCTCATACACGGCGCCATTGTGCTTGTTGAGCCATACTTCCACCTGCGCATTCCTGGAGGGGCGATTGCCCGCTTCCTCAAAGGCCGTGGCCAGGTGTGACCAGGCCATGGCCATCCCGACGATGCTCAGTAAAACCAGCAGCTTTCTCATCTAAATCGCCCCCTTTATAGATTCTGTTCGCTCTCACCCAGAGCAGGTTTGCGGCTGGGACGGCTGGAGGGGATCCGGCAGTCGGCCTCAGCCTTTCTGGGCTGACGCAGATCGGCGGGAGATAGACTTTCGCCGGCGGGCAGAGCCTTCAGCTCCGGATTGCCCTCGTCGATCTGAAAGGCCCAGTCGATGACCACGTAGTCGTAGCCGATGTGCATCACCTGGAATTTGGCGAAGTTGTTCTCCCAGGTCCAGACCAGATAGGCATGGCCCTCGTAGAGAGTGAGGGTATCGGCGATATCGGTGGACCAGCCGCCATCCGGAGCCCAGTCAATTTCGTCCAGCGAGTTGACGTACCCGGCATACTGGATGTCCGTCCCATAAATATTGCCCAAGTATACTACATCAGTGCTGGCCAGGCAGTACCGGCCGTTCAGCCAGAGAAGGTACATGTCCACGAACGGATCGTCCCAGGGCTGGACCATGCGGCTATAATACCCGGAGAAGTCCACGCCGGCGCGGGAGTCCTCATCGTAGATGATCAGATCATAGCCCTCTGGGCGTGGTGTGTCGTGCACCGTCTCATAACTCAGACCGCTCTCGTTTCCATTCCAGTCGTGGGCGGATACGGCGTAGTAATAGGTGACCCCGTTCTGCACGTCCTCGTCCACGAAGTAGTTATCCCCACTCCTGCCGATGCACGAGTACTGTCCGTTTGGGCTCATGCTGTAGAAGATCTTGTAGCCGGCCAGGTCATCGATGCGCACTTCGCTCCAGCAGATCTCCACGAATCCATCTCCGGTGATGGTGCGCACGCCCGCTGGGACCGGTGGTGGGGTGTGGTCGCAACAGCGGTTGACATCACAACAACCGGCGGTCAAAAGAGCGATCGATATCGGAAGTATCAGGATTAACCAGTAGAGTTTCCTTTTCACGGTCATCGACCTCCTCTCCGCGGGGCGTTAGTTACGCTGGGACCGGGATGATTTTTCTGTGGAAGACCCGTTTTCGCGGGATGAGCTCCTGTTGGAGGATTCCTTCTTCCGGGATGATCTATTCCCGGAGGATTCTTTTGTCCGGGAGGATTTCGCTTTAGAGGAGTTCCTGTCCTCAGAGGTGCTTTTCTTTTTGCTCTTGCTCACCTCGCTGGTGTCCCGCCTTTCCTGGCTGCGTTGGGGCTGCTTCTTTTTGCCGGCATTACTTATTTCCTGGCGGGAAGTGTCGTATGATCTGGTCCCCTCACGGGTTTTGACCTGCAGGTCTTCCTTCTGGATTTCCCGGATCATCCGGCGAAGCTTAGTGTCGAACTTCTTGTCGAAGAGCTGGTACTTGGCCTGCTGCTCCACGGTGAGGATTTTGGCCAGCTTGCCTTGAAATTGGTCCTTGTTGGCCCTGGTCTGTTCATCTATCTCCTTCAGCCGAGCCATCTTTTCCTTGATCAGATCTTTATCTTTTTCCTCAGCCTGCAGCAGCTTATCCAGCTTCTCCTCGATGGCCTCACGCTGCTCGCCAAGCTCCTTATTCCGATCTTCGTATGCCTTCTGGGTGGGGAAAAGGGCCTGAGCCTGTTCCTCAGAGAGGTCCAGATCTTCGGTCAGTTGCCAGGCTTTCACGCTGCTGATCTGCTTGCGGACGTTTTCCTTTTCCTCCTCTTTCAGGGAATAGGCTGTCTGAAAGCTCAACAGAATCAGAGCGCTTACCAGGTAAATAATCGGTTTTCGCATCGTGATCGCCCCCTCGACGTGGAGTTTTCAGTGTACACTTAGTGTTATCCCATAAGGTTCTTTAGTTTAACCGACAACATCTTCAACTGATCTTCGCTGAGCTCTTCGATGAGCATCTCCGCGGGAGTCTGCAACAGAGCTTCCTCCTCGATGACAGCCTCCCAGAGGTCCGGATCCCGGGCCATTTTTTCTACCATCAGCATCCTTTCCAGAGTTTCCGCCGGATGGGGGATGGCCGCCAACAGCTCCACCAGGGAGTCACCCGGCGTGCGGGCGAATTCAAGCCCCTCGATGTCCGACAGGGTTTTCCCCAGCTTTTCCAGACTGCGTAGGCCCTGTTGCTCTAAGCTGGCCAGAAGCGAGTGCCCGCCTGGCGCGGGAAACTGAGGATGGCCCGACCACCACAGGAAGAGGAAAACCAGCAGCGAGGCCACGGCCACCGCCGGCACCCAGGCTCTGATGGGTACGGCCGGCCGGCGCCCAGAGACAGCTTGCTCCTCTCTGATTCCCTGGCGCACCCGAGATCTCAGCTCCATCCAGAAGCTCTCATCCGGTTCGGGCAACTCCCGGTAGTTCAATAGAGTAAGGGTTTGTTTCAGGGAAGCCCTTTCGGCGGCGCAGCGAGGGCAGACCTTCAGGTGTTCGTCCACCATGCGCTGCTCTTCGGGTGGAAGCTGATGTTCCAGATGGTCCACCAGAGAGGTCCGGACCTGTCTGCAATGAGTCCGTATCTGACGGTCGGTTTTTTTAGTATTCGATTTGGCCATGATCAATTAGCCTCTTGCGCAATTTCTTAACAGCCTGACAGAAACTCGATTTGATAGCCCCCTCGGAGCGGTCCATGATTTTGGCGATTTCTTTGTGGGGCAATTCCTGATAATAGTGCATGACGAAGATGGCTCGTTGCTTCGGTGGCAGGGTGGAGATAGCCTGCTCGATCTGCTCGCCCAGATATTTGAGAGCCAGATCGCGGGCCGGCCTGCCCATAGGCGATCTGAGCAGATGAAATACCTCCGTGAGAGAGAGGGTCTGGCGAAGTTTTTGCCGGCGAATGTAGCTGATACACTGGTTGACGGCGATGCGGTGCAGCCATGTGCCGAAGCTGGAGCCGAACTTGAAGTTTTTCAAAGAGCGGAAGGCGCGGATAAAAACTTCCTGGGTGATGTCGGCGGCCTCGTCGTGATCGCCCAACATGCCCAGGGCAATGCGGTAAACCCTCTTCTGGTGTCTGATCATCAATCTGTCGAAAGCCCATTGCTCGCCTCGCAGGAACTTTCGGATCAATTCATGTTCTTCGGCCGCATCCATTTTTCCCAATTTGAAACTCCATTTATTGGACGCTATAAAAAAGGGTACGTTTAAAACTTTTTGGGTGGTTTTTAACCTGACCAGTTCTTCTTCGAGCCTTTTCCCAAGTAATATACGGCGCAGAAAGACCGAACTCCACCATAATTTATACTGCTTTGTCCCTGCTTTGTTTCCCAGAAATATTCATCTGGCCAGGGTGAGGGGGGAAAGCGGATGTATATTTTTCAAGTTTTACTTCCTTGATACCCCGACACCGGTGTGATATTATGAAAAACAGGGGTGAAAACCATCGGCAACCCTTTTCAGGAAGTGAGAGCATGGTTAAGGTAAAGTCACTCGTACGCTGACCGTTTCCATTTGGGGAGTATTTTCTCTTGTTGTTGACGGGAGCATCTGCTGCCACGGATTGCGTTTTTCCCGACACCATAAGGAATCTCCGCCACCAGGGTCTTTCAGGACACTTTGATGGAACCGGCAGACACCATCGTGGTGACCGTGAATTTGAGCACTGAAACCGACTATCCAGTTTAGCTGACCCCCCGATGCAGGTTACATCTACTTTTCCCCTTGACATTCGATGCCTGGCATCACATTATGAGTGACATCTTTGGGGCATTTTTCTGGGAATCGCGGATAAGAAAGCTGGTGTTTCTCCGACTGGGGGTGAAGATGCGTGCACGAAATTGTCTGCTAACGCTGGTCCTGACGTTTCTTGGACTCTGGTTCTTGCCAGGATGTGCCGGGGTGAGGCCTTATCCAGAGAAAGTGGTGATGCCGGAGCCAGAAGAAGAGCTTGAGCCAAGAGAAAAACCTGGCCTGGCCAGAGAACCGCTGGGCCGTTTTCAGCTCACCTTTTATTATCTGGTAGATGAGGCGGATGGGCGGTTTGCCGGATTGCCCAAAGAAGTGCCCGTTATGGACGTATTCGGTAGAACTATCACCGTGGTTTCCCGGGAGTTTAAGCGGAAAGCGGATATCGAGGGGTCCGCCAGACTCTCAGATGGACGGGTGATCAACTTCGCCGGGCGGGCTGCCGGCGGGATTCGCTATCGCCTGGTGGAGGGAGCGCGCTGGGGCCTGGGGGTGGGGAATACTGAGTTTATCTCCAAAGTGGAGCCATACAAGCTCATTCCCTATCGGACCGCCGCCGTCGACCCTAAAAAGATCCCCCTGGGCAGCGTTCTGTTCATCCCCCGGGCACAGGGTATTAGGCTGCCTAACGGCACCGAGCACGACGGTTATTTCCTGGCCCACGACGTGGGCGGAGCCATCAAGGGAAAGCGGATCGACCTGTTCGTGGGCACGGAGGAGGATATCCGCAACACTTTTACTGAGAATGGCCTGACCAATAAATCCTTTGTAGAGGTTTTTCTGGTGAAAGGAACGGAGGCCGAGAAGGTTCGATCCAGGTATCTGGCACAGTATACCTTGACGCCCAAACGAATTTACCAGATGATCTGGAAAGATATGGAGATGGCCATGCGCAATGTGGCCGCCGTGGAGTCGGACCCGGATAAGCGCATCATGTTCTTCTCCGAGTTGGCCAAAGGAACGCCCTATGTGATATTTTGCCTGGGAGAAGGACCCGAAGGTATATATGATAAGGACCCCCTGGTGGATGTCGCCCGGGTCGATTGCATGACCTTCTGTGAGCAGACCCTGGCCATGGCCATATCAAAAGGCTACGGGGAGTTTTTTAATAGTCTGCAGAGAATACGGTATTGTGACGGCATCGTCGGGATGAAGACGCGAAATCACTATACCATCGGTGATTGGCTGCCCAACAACTCCTGGCTGCTGGAAGATGCCACTGAGCTCATCGGCGGCCAGTTTTGCCGGCCGATGACCAAGACCATTGATCGGGCCAAAGATCTGATGGCCATGGGTTGCCCGGACGTGAGGGACGTTGTGCCACCCAAGACCATGACCGTGAAGTACATCCCCAAGGAGTACCTGTTACAGGTGGAGGAAAATCTTAGGGGTGGGGAGATCGTCAGCCTGATCCACAAGGGGAAGGGAATTTTCTCCTCCCACATGGCCCTCATCGCCAAGGATCGCCAGGGCGAGACCATCTTTCGCCATGCCTCGCGGAGCGCCGGGGAGGTGGTGGATGAGCCGTACCGGGAATATGTGGAAAAGTTGCAGAATTGGGAGAATAATGCCGGGATGATCTTCATGAGGGTGAGGAGGGATTTCCCCCTGGTTCTGGGCCGCTGAGAGATTTGGAGGAGAGGATGGAACGTCATCCAAAGCTGCTGAGGCGGGAGCGAGCCGCCCTGTTGGTTGTGGACGTGCAGGAGAGATTGTGGCCGGCCATGCGTGACGGTCAGCGGCTGGTGGACCGCATCGTGATCATGGTCAAGGCCTGTGGTCTGCTGAAAGCCCCCATTTTCGTCACCGAGCAGTATCCCAAAGGATTAGGCCATACACTTCAAGTGATTCAAGAGGCTTTGGGGCGAACAGATCCCCTGGTCAAGATGACCTTCAGCTGCTGCGGCGTGACCCAACTGCCCAGGGCGCTAAAGGAGAGGGAAATCGAGCAGATTATCGTCGTGGGCATCGAGTCCCACGTCTGCGTGATACAGACGGCCCTTGATCTCATTCATCATGGATTTCAGGTTCATGTGATCCGGGATGCCATCTCATCTCGATTTGAGCAGGACGAGAGGGTGGCCCTTGAACGCATGGCCAGGGAGGGAGTGGTCATCTCCACCGTGGAGATGACCCTGTTCGAGCTGATGAGGACCGCCGAGGTGCCGGAGTTCAAGGAGGTGTCCAGGCTGATTAAATGACCGGAAAGAAGGGGTCGAGGATTCGAGGGGCCGAGGGTTCGAGGGACCCCAGTGCACCACCCCAGTAAGCAGTCGGCAGGAGGCAGTAAGCAGAAATTGAAAT
>DAOVRJ010000185.1 GCA_030628225.1 Candidatus Zixiibacteriota bacterium
CCAGACACTGCTGGGGGTTACCGGCAGCGGTAAGACATTCACGATGGCTAATGTTATTGAGCGGGTACAGAGACCCACTCTGGTTATCAGTCACAACAAGACATTAGCCGCCCAGCTTGCCAGCGAGTTCAAGGAGTTCTTCCCCGATAACGCTGTAGAATACTTCGTCAGCTACTACGACTACTACCAGCCGGAAGCCTATATACCCAGCACGGACACCTACATCGAGAAGGACACCTCCATCAACGAGGAGATCGACCGGCTCCGGCTGCGAGCCACCAGCTCCCTTTTGGAGCGGGAGGATGTGATCATCGTGGCCAGCGTTTCCTGCATCTACGGGCTGGGGTCGCCCAAGGACTATCGGGACCTGCTGGTCTTCCTGGAGGAGGGGCAGCAGATCGAGCGGGACAAGATGCTGCGCCAGCTCATCGACATCCACTACGCCCGCAACGACGTGGCCTTCGAGCGGGGCACCTTCCGGGTGCGCGGCGACGTGGTGGAGATCCGCCCGGCCTACGAGGAGACAGCTCTGCGGGTGGAGTTTTTGGGGGACGAGGTGGACAAGATCTCCGTGGTCAATCAGCTCACCGGCGAGATTTTGGAGCGAAAAAAACGAGCGGCCATCTATCCGGCCAAGCACTTCGTGACCACCTACCCGCGCATCGAAAAGGCCATCAAGAGCATCCAAAAGGAGCTGAAAGAGCGATTGGCCCACTTTCGCTCCCAGGGCAAGTTGTTGGA
Organism: Candidatus Zixiibacteriota bacterium; assembly: GCA_030628225.1. Taxonomy (GTDB): domain Bacteria; phylum SM23-81; class SM23-81; order SM23-81; family SM23-81; genus DAOVRJ01. The sequence goes on from DAOVRJ010000185.1 coordinate 742, forward strand.
GGCTCAGCGCCTGGAGTCCCGCACCCGCTATGACATCGAGATGATGCGCGAGATCGGCTACTGTGCCGGCATCGAGAACTACTCCCGGCATATCTCCGGACGGAAGCCGGGGGAGAGGCCCTCCTGTCTGCTGGACTACTTCCCCGAGAAATATCTGATGATCGTCGACGAGTCCCACGTGGCCATCCCCCAGGTGCGGGGCATGTTCGCCGGGGATCGCTCCCGCAAGGAGACCCTGGTGGAGCACGGCTTCCGGCTGCCCTCGGCTCTGGACAACCGGCCCCTTTTCTTCGAGGAGTTCCAGGACACGATACACCAGGCCATCTTCGTCTCGGCCACTCCGGCGGAGTACGAGTTGGAGAAGAGCGGAGGGGTGGTGGAGCAGATCATCAGGCCCACAGGGCTCATGGATCCGAAGATCTCCGTCAGGTCCACCAAAGGTCAGATCGATGACCTGCTGGAGGAGGTCCGCACTCGGGTGGAGCGCAAGGAACGTGTGCTGGTCACCACCCTGACCAAGCGGATGGCCGAGGATCTGGCCGACTATCTCAGTCAGCTGGATGTGCGCGTGCGCTATTTGCACTCGGAGATTAACGCTCTGGAGCGGGTGGACATCCTCAGAGATCTGCGCCTGGCCGAGTTCGACGTGCTGGTGGGCATCAATCTGCTCCGCGAGGGTCTGGATCTGCCCGAGGTCTCCCTGGTGGTCATCCTGGATGCCGACAAGGAGGGGTTTCTGCGCTCCGAGCGCTCCCTGATCCAGACGGCCGGGCGGGCGGCCCGCAACGTGGCAGGAGAGGTGATCATGTACGCCGACCGGATCACCGACTCCATGCGCCGGGCCATCGGAGAGACGGAGCGCCGGCGGAAGGTCCAGGCCAAATACAATCAGGAGCACAATATCACTCCTCGCTCCATCTACAAGACCATCGATGAGATCATGAAAGCGACCCGGGTGGCCGACTCCCGCGTCCCATCGGTGGTCAAGGAGCCGGTGGCTCCATATCTGGCGGAGATGGACCGGGAAGAGCGGCTGGAGGCTCTGGAACGGGCCATGCACGAGGCAGCGGCCCGCCTGGAGTTCGAGAAGGCCGCCCAGTACCGGGATGAGCTGGAACGGCTGAGGGTAGAGGAGTGAGTTGGGCACAGCCGCATGGCCAGAGAGGGCCAGGGGTTCGGGCTGGCGGTTTTTTTATGAGAAAAATGAAGTTGACAAGGCTTGAAGTTTGTGTTAGTTTTAAATTTGTCCATTCTTCGATCATCCCTGATGGTTTCCACAGCGTGAAACGTGCTTCGGGCTTCGGTTCTCGGTGTCGAGATGCGTTACCGTGGCGCCTATCGAAAACCGACAACCGACTATCCGATTTTCGACCGTCTTAAACGAGTCTCGAATTTTGAATCTCGAGTCTCGGCTCTTCATCGGTTTTTTCTTCAACCAATTCTGGAGTTTCTCCGGAGAGCTGTCCACATGCGCCTTTCATCTCAAAGCAGCTTGCTTATCGCCCTGATGAAACTCTGGCAAAAGGTGAAGTTTCGTCCGGACATGATCTCACATGCAGATATGTGGAGACTGGCCCGGGTGGTGCTGATATGTTTTCCCGAGGATTACAGAGAACGTCAGGCGGCCGAGCTGGCCGTCCGCTCAATCGTGGAGGCCTGTCCCCGGAAAAGATTTTGTGTTTTGACCACCAAGGTACTTCCTGAGCGCTGGTTGAACGTGGAGTTGATCCGCCTGAGGAAGGACGACCTGAATCTGTTCTCCATGCCCAACTCCACTTTTATCAAGTATATCCAGGAGAAGACTATCGACGCGGTCATCGATCTCTGGCCCTCGTTTAATTTAACAAACGCCTGTCTGAGCCGGCGGAGCGGCGCTGCGCTGCGAGTGTGTTTTGGCGGCGAGCACGCCTCCGCTTTCTACAATCTGCTGGTTGTTCCCACAAGCTCGGATGAATATCTGACCAGGAAATATGAGATCATGGTGGAGACCATCTTGAATCTGGAAAGGTTCGAGGCTAAAAGTGCGGACCGATGATCCCAGGATCCTGGTCATTCGACTGAGCTCCATGGGCGATATCATCCTGACCACCCCGGCCCTGGCCGCGCTGAAAGCCCACTACCCTCGGGCGCAACTGGATTTTGTGGTCAAGGAACGGTACGCAGAGCTTCTCCAGGGTAATCCCCACATCCATCGCCTGTTTCTGCTGTCCCAGACGGATGGCCTTCTCTCTTTGGGCCGCCGGCTGCGCCGCCAGGGGTACCAGATCGTTCTGGATCTGCACGCCAACCTGCGCAGCCGGATACTCTCAGCCATACTGTCGTCTCCGAAGAAATTGCGGTATGGGAAGCTGGCTCTTCGGCGCAGGGCCATGGTTCGCGGCCGGCACAGGTCCGCAGAGTCGCCCCATGTGGTGGATCTCTATTTGAAGTGTCTGCAGCCCCTGGGGATCGATGAACCGCGAGGCCGCCCAGGGCTGTATCTGTCGGACGATGACCGGGAATTCCGGGAGAAATTCTATGGGCAACACCGGCTGGGAGATTCCGGACCCCTGGTGGGTTTCCATCCGGGGGCCAGATGGCCGGGTAAAAGGTGGCCGGCGGATATGTTCTGCAGTTTGGGCCGGCTTTTGAAGAAGCGGCAGGGCACTGGGGTCCTTGTTTTCGGCGGGCCCGGGGAGGAAGACCTGGCCGGTCAGGTGGCTGAGGGCATTCAGCCATCCACGCCCGTGGCCGCGAACCTTTCCCTGCGCCAGTTGATGGCCCTGATATCCGGCTGTGCCCTGTTTGTCACCAACGACTCCGGGCCCATGCATATGGCCACGGCCCTGGGAGTTCCCGTGGTGGCCATCTTCGGGCCCACCCAGCCCATGCTGGGCTTCTGGCCTTTGGGGGATGAGGATGTGGTCCTCACCGCCGGGCTGCCCTGTAGTCCGTGCAGCCTGCATGGGGAGAGAAAGTGCCCCCGGGGGAGCTGGGAGTGTCTGCAGAGGGTGAAGGTTGAAGATGTCCTGGGGGCCGCCCTGGGGATTTTGGATAAAAGGCAAAAAGTGATCGAGCAGAATTAGAACTTGCCGGGTTGATAAGAGGTGAAGATGTCGCACAGGGCCGTTTTTTTAGACAGAGATGGCACCGTCAACGTGGAGGTGAACTATCTTAGCGAGCCGGAGCAGCTGGCGCTCTTACCTGGCGCTGCTGCTGCCATCCGGCAGATGAAGCGGTTAGGATTGAAGGTGGTGGTGGTCACCAATCAGTCGGCGGTGGCCAGGGGCTACCTCAGCGAGCAGAAACTCTCTCATATTCATAAGCGGCTGAGGGAGATGTTGGCCGAGCACGACGCTCACCTGGACGCCATCTACTACTGCCCGGAGATGCCCGATTCAGGAAGTCCCTGCCGCAAACCCCGGATCGGCATGATGAGGCAGGCCGCCGAGGATCTGGACATCGACCTGAAGAGATCCTATGTGGTGGGCGACATGGCCAGCGACATGGAGATGGGCCGGAGGGCCGGCGCCAAAACCATATTGGTTCTCAGCGGCTATGGGGAAGAGACACGGGCTCAGGGGGGCCAGGCTGATCACGTGGCCAGCGATTTGTCCGCGGCCGCCCGCTGGATCGAAAGCGACCTGAAGGGAGAATGATGACCTCCAGGTGGTCCTACAGGCTGGCCCTGACCCGGGGGGACAAGATGCTTATCGCTGCCCTCTTGCTGGTCAGCGTTCTGAGCATTGTTCTTCTTGGCCGGCTGGTGGGCAGGGGTTCCGCGGCCGTTGTGGATGTGGATGGTCAGCGGATCTGTTGTCTGGATCTTTCCGTGGATGGCCGGAGGACCGTAACGGGTCCCCTGGGCGATACCGTGATCCAGGTCCGCGATGGCCGTGTCCGGGTGATCGACTCTCCCTGCCCGCATAAGTTGTGCGTGCGCACGGGCTGGGTCGAGCGGGCCGGGGGGCTGATCGTCTGTGTGCCCAACCGGGTGGTGGTGAGGGTGGAGGGGGATGGGGAGGTAGACGCGACGACTTGGTAAAAAACTACATTGATAAAATGAAATGAAAAATGCAGAATGAAAAATGCAAAATGAAAAATAAAAGTCAGACCAGATATAGAACATTTTGAAATTTGCACTTTGCATTTTTCAATTTTCACTTCTTTCTCTTCCTGTAAAAACTTCTCATACCTACACAACAAATGGTTCATTCAACTAGCAAACTCGTCCGCCTATCTC
>DAOVRJ010000068.1 GCA_030628225.1 Candidatus Zixiibacteriota bacterium
TCTTCTATTGGAGCCTCTTCGGATTGTTCCTCCGGAGCCGCGGTGGTTTCGGCCTCTGCGGAAGCTGCTTCAGACAATTCTGTTGCCGTTTCGACTGGCGCCTCGACCTCTGCGGGTGTTTCCTCGGGTTTCTCCTTTGATGGCTCAGAAGCCTCGGTTTCCTCGGGCTTTTCCTCGGGTATTACCGGCGGCGCCCCGGCGTCTTCGGTCTGCGGAGGTGTCTGCTCAAGTTTCTCTGCCGCCGGCTCAGCTGCTTCGGCCTCGACAGTTGCCTCCACGGCTTCTTTCGCCTCCGGGGTAGTCACTGCTTCTTCGGGCTTTTCCGCTTCAGGGACGGGCATCGCTTCTTTAGCTGTTGCTTCTGCCGGCGCAGACACCCTGACTGCCCGTGCAGAGGGTTGAGTCTCGGCCGCAGTCTTCTTGGCCCGGGCGGCAATCTCTTCCGCTGTGTGAATGGAGACCACGGTCAGATATCGCAGGTAGAGTTCGCTCAGCTTATAGTGATGTTCCAGCTTGGCGGGTAGATCCGCCTCACCTTTGAAGTACACGCAGGTATAAAAACCCTGCCCTTTCCGTTTGATCTCGTAGGCCAGTTTCTTCATGCCCCAGCGGTCGACGCTGACCACCTCGCCCTTGTTGGCAGTGATCAGATCTGTTACCTTCTGGATCTCAGCGTCGATGGCATCCGACGGGGCGTCCAGAATGAAAACGGTTTCATAAAAGGTCATGGTTGGTAACCTCCCTTTGGACGTCAGAAGAACGGCCCCAGCCCTCAGCTGGAACAGGGACAGTCCTGGTGGACGCCATCCTGCGCCCACCTTCTTTTGAGAATTAGGATGAACGCTTTGTGCTGCACTCATCCGGCGTGAAATTTAATGGTCAGTACATCACCGTCCTGGACAACGTAGTCCTTACCCTCTATGGCCAGCAAGCCGTGTTCGCGAACCGTGTGCTCTGAGCCGTACCTCTCCAGATCCTCAAATTTCATCATCTCCGCCCTGATGAAACCCCTTTCCATGTCGGAGTGGACCTGGCCGGCGGCGGCCGGTGCCTTCTGGCCACGCTTCAGAGTCCAAGCCCGGACCTCATTTTCTCCGGCGATGGTGTAAAAGGTGATCAGATCCAGCAGCCGGTAGCCCACCTTGATGACCTTCTCCAGACTCGACTCGGTGACTTCGTAGCTCTTCAGGAACTCCCTGGCCTCGTCGGGGGAGAGGTCGGTCAACTCGCTTTCCAGCTTCGAGGAAACGTTGACCGTCTCCCTCTGGACAGAAGCGGCATGCTCGGCCACCGTCCGGGAATAGTTATTTCCCTCGGCGATAGCCTGCTCATCGATGTTGGACACGTAAAATTGAGGTTTTATGGTCAATAGCTGGAGGTCGCCCAGGTGTTCCAGGTCCGTCTTGCTCAGAGACATGCTTTCCGCCGGCCTGCCGCCCTCCAGGGTTTGCTGAATTCTCTCCAGCAGATCTATTTCCTTTTTGGTCTCGGCCTGACCTGTCTTCAACAGCTTTCGTGTCTTGGACAGACGGCGCTCCACCATCTCCAGATCGGCCAACATCAGCTCCGTCTCCACCACCTCGATGTCGCGCAGCGGATTGACGGTGCCGTCGGTGTGAGCGACGTTCCTGTCCTCGAAACAGCGAACCACGTGCACGATGGCATCCACATTGCGGATGTGGCCCAGGAACTGATTGCCCAGCCCCTCCCCGTGGCTGGCTCCCTTGACCAGGCCAGCGATGTCCACGAACTCGATGTGCGTCGGGGTCAGCTTGGGCGGCTGGAGAATCTGGCCCAGTCTCTGCAGCCGCTCATCGGGAACAATGGCCACCCCCACGTTCTGATCGATGGTCGTGAAGGGGTAATTGCTGGCCGGGGCGTGGCCCTTGGTCAGGGCATTGAACAGAGTGGATTTGCCCACGTTGGGCAGGCCGATGATCCCCAGCTTCATAAAGGACCGCTTCCTTTAGGTTGAAACTGCTGACCGACCTGGTCATCTGTCTGTCGGTTTCCCCACCTCTTAGCGCATGAACAGGGGGGCGAGAACCAGGGAGATGACCGACATAAGCTTGATCAGGATGTTGATAGATGGCCCCACGGTGTCCTTAAGAGGATCTCCCACGGTGTCTCCCACCACTGCCGCTTTGTGGGTGTCTGAGCCTTTGCCCCCCAGGTTCCCCTCCTCGATCCATTTTTTGGCGTTATCCATAGCCCCGCCACTGTTGGCTGTCTGGATGCCCAGCATCACCCCGCTCACGATGGCCCCCACTAAAACGCCACTGAGTACCACGGGTCCCATGGTGAATCCAACGGCCACGGGGACCAGTACAGCCAGCAGACCAGGCAACATCATCCCCCGCAAGGCTCCTTTGGTGCTGATGTCCACGCATGTGGCCGAGTCGGGCATGGCGGTGCCCTCCATGAGGCCGGGGATTTCCCGGAACTGCCGGCGTACCTCCTCGATGAGCTGGAAGGCAGATTTGGCCACCGCCTTGAACAGCATGGAGGAGAACAGATAGGGCAGCATGCCCCCGATGAGCAGACCGGCCACCACCTTCGGCTCGGTCAGAGACAGCTTGGCTGCTTCCACGTGGGAGATCTTCATGTATGCCGAGAGCAGTCCGATGGCGGCGAGCGCCGCCGACCCAATGGCGAACCCCTTGCCGATTGCCGCTGTGGTGTTTCCCACAGAGTCCAGGTGGTCGGTGATCTTGCGGACCTCCGGGGGCAGACCGGCCATCTCAGCGATGCCGCCGGCGTTATCGGCGATGGGACCGTAAGAGTCCACGGCCACCACCATGCCCGTGGTGGCCAACATGCCCACCGCCGCCATAGCCACCCCGTACATGCCGGCCATCTGGTGAGCTACCAGCACGGCTGCAGCCAACATCAGGACAGGCAGGGCGGTGCTGCGCATGCCCACGGCCATTCCGTTGGTGACGGAGATAGCTGGTCCTGACTGGGCGCTATGGGCCAGAGCGCGCACAGGACCGTATTTCGAGGAGGTGAAATACTCGCTGGTCAGGCCCACGATGATTCCGGAGATCAGTCCGGACAGGATGGCCCAGAAAGGGCCCAACTTGCTGTAGCTGGCGAACTCGATGCCCAGGCTGTTGACGATCAAATAGGAGGCCAGGGCGGTCAAGCCCGCGCTGATATAGGTTCCCCCCAGAAGAGCCGACTGGGGATTGAATCGACCAAGGATGCGGATAAAGGCTACGCCCAGGATGGAGGCGATGACGCCGGCGCTGGCCACGTAAATGGGCAGGAAAATGAGCTTGCTGGAGATGAGCGCGGCGTTTGGGGTAACCAGGGTGGCAAAGGTGGCCGCGATGGCCATGGAGGCGATGATGGACTCCACGTAGGACTCCAGGAGATCCGATCCCAATCCGGCCACGTCGCCCACGTTGTCGCCCACATTGTCGGCGATCACCGCTGGATTGCGCGGGTCATCTTCGGGGATGCCGGCCTCCACCTTGCCCACCAGATCCGCGCCCATATCCGCCCCTTTGGTGAAGATCCCACCCCCCGATCGGGCGAACAGAGCCATCAGACTGGCCCCCATGGCGTAGCCGTTGATTACCATCGCGTTATCGGGAGTGATGCCCGATCGGGCGAAGGCAAAGATGACGGCCACCAGCCCCAAAAGAGCCAGGCCCACCACGCTGAGGCCCATCACCGCACCGCCGGAGATAGCCACGCCCAATGCTTTGTTCAGACCGGTCTGAGCAGCATGGGTGGTGCGTGCGTTGGACTGGGTGGCAATGCGCATGCCCAGGTATCCGGCCAGGGCGGAGACCAGGGCACCAAAGGCGAAGCTGACGCCTGTGTGCCACCCTAAGCTTGTGAAGGAGATGGGCACGGCGATGACCAGCACCACCAGAAAAACGGTCTTGTACTCCCTAAACAAAAAGGCCTTGGCTCCCTCCTGAATGGCCATGGAGATGCTCTTCATCCTGTCGCTGCCCGGGCTCTTTTTTTTGATCCAGATCACCAGGTAGAGGACAAAAATCATGGCCACAACCCCGGCCACCAGAGGCATCCAGAGCCCCATGGTCACTCGCTCCTTTTCAAGAGGGTTACCCCCTTAATGAGGGTTGGTTTCCGCCAACGCGGTGTGTCAGGCATTGTATCTATTCATGGCATCCTCGATGCCATCCTGCAGAAAACAACTGGCCGCCTCGGCCGCCAGTTGGACCATCCGGGTTACCAGTATCTCCTCCTCCGGCTCAAAATTGGCCAGAACGAAGGTGACCATGTCCTGATTCTCGGGCAACGGCCCGATTCCCATCCTCAGACGGGGAAAATTCTCCGAGGCCAGGTGGTAGATGATCGATTCCAGTCCCCGGTGTCCGCCATCAGATCCGCTGCGACGGAGGCGAATCTTTCCCAGGGGCAGATTCGTATCATCACAAATGACGAGCAGCCTGTCGAGATCAACCTGATAACCTTCTATCAGGTTGATGGCTGCCCGTCCGCTTTCGTTCATATAGGTGAGGGGTTTGACCAGGGCGATCTGCGCATCTTCCAGAAGGCCCAGCCCGATGAGATAACGATCCTCATGGATCTCAAAGGAGGTTCCCAGGCGGTCGCCCAGAAGGTCCACCACTCGAAACCCCAGATTATGCCGGGTGCGAGCGTATTTCTCTCCCGGATTGCCCAGACCCAATGCCAGCTGCAACTTACTTCTGTTCCTCCTCTTTCTTCCCTTCCTCTCCCTCTTCCTCCTTGCGTTCCTTCTCGATCAGCTCTGGTTCCTCCAGTCCCTCCTCCTCGACGAGCTCCTCCTCCTCTACGACAGGAGCCTTGATCACGGTGGGAGGAACGACGGTGGCTATAGAGCGTTGTACCTCGGTGAGGATGTTCAGCTTCTCCAGGGAAAGGTCCCGTATGTGAATGGAGTCGCCCACGTCCAGCTCGGTCACGTCCACCTCGATGTGCTCCGGGATTTCCCCGGGCAGACATTCGATCTCCAGCTCGTGAAGAATGTGCTGAAGTACGCCGCCTTTTGTGCTGACCCCCACGGGAGACCCGACCAGGACTATGGGCACTGAGACGTGCAGCTTCTTCTTCATGGAGATGTGCAAAAAATCCAGGTGAAGGATATCGCCCCGCACCGGGTGGTGCTGGACCTCGCGGATAATGGCCTTGAAAGGGTTCTTTTGCCCTGGTATTTTAACGTCGAAGATGATGTTTTCCGCAGCATGGGTATGCAATATGTTGTGAAACATCTTGGCGTCTATGGTCAGGGAGATGGATTTCTCTCCGTGGCCGTAAAAGATGGCCGGGATTTTCCCCTCAGCTCGTAGCCTCTTGGCCGGCCCCTTTCCTTGCGACTCGCGTTTTTCAACTTCCAGTGTGACTTGTGCCATCCTGAGATCCTCCTGCGTGTAAAGGCCAAACCCTCAATCAAAGAGTGAGGTCACCGACTCCTCTTGATGAATACGACGGATGGCCTCTCCGAAGAGCTCTGCCACCGAGACCACCTCAAAGTCGCCGTTTTTGGCCTCCGTCCGGAGAGGGATGGTGTCGGTGACGATGACCTTGGTGATGGGCGAGTTGGCAACATTTTCGATGGCCGGGCCGGAGAGCACAGGATGGGTGCAGTAGGCGAAAATCTCCTTGCTTCCCCTCTCACTGAGAGCCTGCGCCCCTTTCGTCAGGGTGCTCGCGGTGTTGATCATGTCATCTTGGATGATGATGTTCTTCCCGTCCACCTTCCCGATCACGTTCATCACCTCGATCTTGTCCGCTTCCGGGCGGCGTTTGTCGATGAAGGCCAGTGAAGTTTTCAGCTTCTGGGCGAAGTGCCGGGTAATGGGGATACTGCCCGGGTCGGGAGCGACCAGAACCAGATTGGAAAGCTTTCGCCGCTGCACATGTCTGATAAACACAGGGGCGGCGAGCAGATGGTCCAGGGGAATATCAAAAAAGCCCTGGATCTGAGAGGCGTGCAGGTCCATGGTCAACACCCGGTTGGCTCCGGAGATCGAGAGAAGGTTGGCCACCAGCTTGGCGGTGATGGGCACCCGCGGCTGATCCTTTCTATCCTGACGGGCGTAGCCGAAGTACGGGATTACGGCGGTGACCCTCCGGGCTGAGGCCCGTTTGGCCGCGTCCAGCATGATCAGAAGCTCCAGAAGATGCTCGGCCGGAGCGTGAGTGGACTGGATGATGAAGATGTCCGCGCCCCGTACGTTCTCCCCGATCTTGACGGAGACCTCCCCATCGCTGAACCTGCCCACAGTGGCCCGAGAAAGGGGTATCTTGAGATAAGCGCTGATTTTCTCCGCCAGCGGTCGGTTGGAGTTACCACAGAATAGCTTCAGATCATCCTTCATGAGGCATCTCCAATTGTCTCCAATAAACGTCCACCCAGCTGATCACTGGGTGGAGTTGTCTCACACCCCTCCTCTGACGAGGGGGATCGACTGTTGGAATTACGACTGAGTATCTAAAACGGAATATGTCTCGTTAGGCTCCCATCCCGATGTGGCTGGGGCGGGAGGATTCGAACCTCCGATGCAGGATCCAAAGTCCTGAGTCTTACCACTTGACGACGCCCCAATGTCTCATGAATCTTCTTTTTTCTCTTCCTCTTCCTCTTCCTCTTTCTCTTCCTCTTTCTCTTCCTCTTTCTCTTTCTCTTCCTCGGTCTCTTTCTCTTCCTCGGTCTCTTCCTCTAGGGCTTCCTCGGTGGTCTTCTCAGGGGTCTCTTCCTTGCTTTCCTCCACGACTTCCTCTGTCTCCGGCGCAGGTTCGGCCGTGTCCTGGAAGGAAGCGTCGGCCTGGCGCTCATTCTCGTAGGCGCCGAGCACGGCGTCCTCGATGATTCGTCTCATCTCGTTGTTGATGGGATGGGCGATATCCTGGTAGGTGCCGTCCGGCCTTTTCCTGCTGGGCATGGAAACGAAGTATCCGTTGGTGCCGTTGATGACCTTTAATCCACGCACTACAAAAGCATCATCAAAGGTCACATTGGCGAAGGCCTTCAGTTTTTCTTCGTCTCTCAGCGTGATTCTAACCTCGGTGATTTCCACGCTCCGTCCTCCTTTACATATACATAGATGATGTGATGAAACGACGATGGTGAGTGTGTGCTCGTTTTTATTCAAGAGCACCGATCTTCAACGATCAAATTACCTCAGAGTTTTACACCTCCTTACAGGCCGAACGACGAAAAGTTGCCGCCCGGCGCGGCTCATCTTCTTGGCCAGTTTCTCCGCGGCCTTTTTGGTTTTGACCAACCCGAAAACCGCTGACCCGCTCCCGGACATAACCGCACCCAGGGCGCCCTTTGACAGTAATTCCCTCTTGAGCTCGCCGATGGCGGGATGAACTTCCGCCACCGCCCTTTCCAAATCGTTATCCAAGAAGCTCAAAAGCTGTTCAAGATTTACTATTTCCTTTAAGTCTTTTAATTTAACTAATAAAGAATTTGATGTCAAGGGAATTTTAACGTGCCCATAAGCCCAGCGGGTGGCGATAGAGAAGTCGGGCTTGATTATCACCAGCCAAAAGTCGGGGACCATTCGGAGAGAGGTGAGTTTTTCTCCCCGTCCCTCGGCCAGAGCCGTTCCTCCCTCCAGGAAGAAGGGAACATCCGACCCCAGCCTGGCGGCCAGGGTGAGGAGTTTTCCTTTGGAGAGGTTCAAATCCCACAGCCGGCCAAGGCTAACCAGTGTGGCCGCTGCGTTGCCGCTGCCTCCTGCCAGCCCCGCACCAGGCGGAATTCTCTTGACGATCTCGATGCGACAGCCCTGGCGGACCCGGAACTCCCGCTGAAGCAGTTGGGCGGCCTCATGGACCAGGTTCTGCTCACCGGAGGGTACCTCCGGGTGGTCGCAGAGAACCTGGATCTCTTCGTTCTGGATAAGTGATACGTTGAGCGTGTCACAAAGATCCACGGTCTGCAGAACCGTCTGAATCTCGTGGAATCCATCGGGCCGTTTGCGCAAAACGCGCAGCCCGAAGTTTACTTTTGCATAGGATAAAAGGGGAGTCGTTTCCACGGCAGATCTTGAAGTAGAACAGAGACGGCCTGTGGCCGGTTCTGTGCGAGGATAGGGCTCAGGTCTGGTAAGGAGCCCACAGGTAGGGTCTGGCGAAGAAACCCGGGGGGCATTTCAGATCCTGAATGTGTTTGATCACCCTGGCGGGATTGCCCACTACTACGGTATCGGGAGGAACGTCCTTGACCACAACGGAGCCGGCGCCAACCAGGGAATTTCTGCCGATGACCACGCCGGGCAACACCGTCACATTGGCCCCGATCCGGGCCAGATCCTCGACGATGGCTCCTCCCAAACACTCTTTGTAGTGCGGACAGTTCATGGGATGAGGGTCATCGGTGAAGACCGTATTGGGCCCGATGAAGACATTGTCACCCACGGCCACCATCTCTAAGAAACAGCCGCTGTGGATGCGCACGTAATTGCCGATCTTGTTCTCGAACTCCAGGATGGCGTTGGTGCCTACGCTGACCCCGTCACCGATCACGTTGTTCTCGCGAATAGAAGTGCCCTGGCCGGTCTGGAAGCCGTCGCCGATTCTATTTCCGGCGTAGATGGTGGTAAAGGGACGCACGACGGCACCTTTACCGATAATCACCGGTAATTCACCGGCTTTCTTGCCCCGCGGAGGATGGCCGATGATGGCCGGCCCGTGGATGACAGAGTCCCGTCCGATCTTCACGTTGGGATAGATGCGGCAGCTCTCCTCGATCTGTACTCCGGGGAGCTCTGGGGGCCTGCTCATCCGATTTGCTCCACATGTCCTTTGTTTTCCAGCGATTTTTGGGCGGCCTCCAGGGCCTGAACCACCCGTAGGCCGCTGAGCCCGTCCGTTCTGGGTTTCTTGCCATTCCAGATACAATCGAAGAAGTGGGATACCTCTACACCAAGGGGCTCGTAGTTGTCCAGCCTGGGGGAGATGATGTCCCCGGCGCGGTAGCTCAGCTGAAATTCTCCGAATGTGCCGGGATCTTTATAATCTACACCCTTGTCATAGATTTTGACCTTTTCCATGACCTCGGTGTCATCGTAGACCAGCATCTTCTCGCTTCCGATAACCGCCGTCCGGCGCAGTTTGCTGGGCGCCAGCCAGCTGACCTCCACGTGAGCGAGGCAGCCTGAGGGGAATTCCATGTTGATGAAGGCCACGTCAGGGATCCCGCGCTGGACATAGTCTTTTCCCAGAGCGGTTATTCTCAATGGGACAGTTTTGAGCCAGGAGAACAAGATGGAGAAATCGTGGGAGGCCAGATCCCATATTACGCTGACGTCCTTTCGGTGCAGACCCAGGTTAACCCGTGAGGAGCTGATAAAATAAATATCACCCAGTGCCCCCTCAGAGATGAGCTCCCCGATCTTCACTACCGGAGGACTATATTCGAAGGTGTGGCCCACCATGAGGGTCAACTTTTTCTTCTCGGCCAGCTCGATCAGTTCCTGGGCCTCGGCCGCCTTGCAGGTGAAGGGTTTCTCCACAAAGACGTGCTTGCCGGCCTGAAGAGCATCCCGGGCAAGCTGGAAATGGGTATTCACCGGGGTGGCGATGGCCACGGCATCCACCTGATTTGAGCCCACAAGGTCCTGGTAATGAGGGGTCAGCTTCAGGGAGGGATATCGCCCTTGAATTTGCTCCAATTTGGTTTGGTCCAGGTCACAGCAGATGACCTGGCCGCAGTTCTTGTTGTTCAAAAAATTCCTGATCAGGTTGGGACCCCAATACCCGCATCCCACGATGCCCACGCCGATCTTTTCCGATGTTTTGTGCATATCACCTCACAGTGCGCCTTTCCCTGAGAATGCCGCAGGGATGGTTTTCAACATCAGTCGAAAGTCGAAGAGCAGAGACCAATGCTCCACATAGTATAAATCCAGCATTACCATATCGTCGAATTCCACCGCGCTTCGGGCGGAGACCTGCCACAGGCCGGTGATTCCCGGCTTAACCTGCAGGCGTTTGGTGTGCCAATCTTGGTACAGTTCCGCCTCATAGGACAGGGGGGGGCGAGGACCCACCAGGCTCATCTCTCCCCGGATGACGTTGATCAGCTGGGGAAGTTCGTCCAGGCTCAGCCGCCGCAGGAATTTTCCCACCCTGGTGATCCGGGGATCGTTCTCCAGCTTGAACAGCTTTTCTCCATCCTCGCTTTTGCCGGCCGTTTTGTTGTTGGCGATGAAGTCCTTCAGATATTGGCGGTGAATGTTGTCTCCCTTGTCGTTGATCATGGTGCGCAGTTTATACAGAGTAAAAGGGCGGCCGTTTTTGCCCAGCCGGTTCTGTTTATAGAAGACCGGCCCCGGGGAGCTCATCTTGATCATTATGCCGGCGATGGCCAGCACTGGTAGGGCGAAAAACATCCCCAGACAGCTCAGGACCAGGTCGATGCCCCGCTTGATGACCAGGCCCACCTCTGAGAA
>DAOVRJ010000033.1 GCA_030628225.1 Candidatus Zixiibacteriota bacterium
ACCACCCAATCATCTTTCCCCAGGGTGATCCCCTTTACTCCCCGGCAGACCCGGCCCATTTGCCGCGCTTCGGACTCCTGAAAGCGAATGGCCTTACACTTCCTGGTACCCAGGATGATGTCCTGCTTCCCATCGGTGAGCTTGGCCTCGATGAGCACATCATCGTCGTCGACCACCAGACCGCAAATACCGCCTTTTCGCGGATGGCTGTATGCCGAAAGAGCCGTCTTCTTGACCACCCCTTTGCGGGTGGCGGTGATAACATAATGTTCATCGTCAAACTTCTTCACGGGCACAAAGGCGGCGATGGATTCCTCCGGCCGGATCTTCAGCAAATTGGCCACGGCGCGGCCCTTGGCCACCCGCCCACCCCGGGGTATCTCGTGAACCTTCAGCCAATAGCAGCGGCCTCTGTCGGTGAAGAAGAGGATGTAATCGTGGGTGGAGGCGATGAACAGGTGCTCCACGAAATCCTCCTCTTTGGTGCCCATGCCGGTCACCCCTCGGCCACCTCGCCTCTGGCGCCGGTATGTGCTGGTTGGCAATCTCTTTACATAGCCCGAGTGGGATATGGTGATGACCATGTCCTCCTCGGCGATGAGATCCTCCAGGCTGAACTCCCCGTGTTCCTCATCGATGATGGTCGTGCGTCGTTGGTCACCGAATTTCTCCTTCAAGGCGATGAGCTCATCCCTGATCAAGGCCATCCTCTGCGCTTTACTCTCCAAAATCCCCTTTAGCCGGGCTATCTCCTTGATCAGTTGGAGATATTCGTCCTCGATCTTTTGGCGCTCCAGCCCCGTGAGACGCTGCAGCCGCATGTCCAGGATAGCCTGTGCCTGAATTTCTGATAGACCAAAACGCTTCATCAGGCCCTGACGAGCGACAGTGGGGTCCTTTGACTTTTTGATCAGGGCCACGATCTCGTCGATGTGATCCAGGGCCACCTTGAGGCCTTCCAGAATGTGCGCCCGCTGCTCTGCCTTGGCCAGTTCAAACTTCGTGCGGCGCACAATCACCTCGTGACGGTGCTCCAAGAACTTCTGGAGCATCTCCTTTAAGTTGAGCACCTTCGGCCGACCATCCACCAGCGCCAGCATGATCGCGCCGTATGTTTCCTGCATCTGGGTGTGCTTGTAGAGCATATTGAGGACCACCTCCGGGTCGGTCCCCTTGCGCAGCTCGATGACTATCCTCATGCCCTCGCGGTCCGATTCGTCGCGCAGATCGCTGATGCCATCGACCTTCTTCTCTCGCACCAGAGCGGCAATCTTGACCAGAAGGTTCGATTTGTTCACCTGATAGGGAATTTCGCTGACGATTATCCTCTCCCGCCCGTTCTTCTGCGTCTCTGTCTGGGCGAAGGCCCGCTGTATAATCCGACCACGTCCGGTCAGGTATGCATCCCTGATACCTCTGCTTCCGGAAATAACGCTTCCTGTGGGAAAATCCGGCCCCTTGATAAAACTCATCAGTTGAGCTATTTCAATATCCGGGTCCTCTATCAGCTCCAATATTCCATCAACCACCTCCCCCAGGTTATGAGGGGGAATATTGGTGGCCATGCCCACGGCGATGCCTGAGGATCCATTCACCAGCAGATTAGGCAAAGGGGAGGGCAGCACTGAGGGCTCGGTGAGGGTGTTGTCGAAGTTGGGCACGAGGTCAACGGTATCCTTGCCCAGATCGGCGAGCATCTGTTCCCCCACTTTGGAAAGGCGCACCTCCGTGTATCGCATGGCCGCAGCGCTGTCTCCGTCGACGGACCCGAAATTTCCCTGGCCGTCGACCAAAGGATAGCGCAGGGAAAAATCCTGCACCATCCTCACCATGGCATCGTAAACGGCTGTGTCCCCATGGGGGTGATATTTGCCTAACACCTCTCCTACTACGCGGGCACTCTTCTTGTGGGGACGATTGGCAGCCATACCCAAATCGTCCATGGCGTAGAGGATACGCCTGTGTACCGGTTTCAATCCGTCGCGGACATCCGGCAGAGCTCTAGAGACGATGACGCTCATGGAATAGTCTATGTAAGAGCTCTTCATCTCGTCTTCTATGTAGACGGGAATTATATTTTGTCTGGAAGTCGTCATGGCTCTTCTTATTGGGGTTTCAACAAGATTTGTGGGTTGCTTGAAAGATTAGGGATGCTGGATCCTAGATGCTGGAAAAAACGTGATCCGTGTCCGTGGGTTGAGGAAGACATAGAGCGATATTCGTATCAATTCAGAGTCGGGTGTTTGACAATCCAGGATCAAGGATCATTCCTCTCACACATCCAGGTTTCGCACGTAGGTGGCGTTGTCCTCGATGAACTTCCGGCGAGGCTCTACCTTTTCACCCATCAGTGTGTTGAAGATAAGATCCGCCTCTACAGTGTCATCCAGTGTTATTTGAGACATGGTGCGGGTCTCTGGATCCATGGTCGTATTCCACAGCTGATCCGGGTTCATCTCTCCCAGACCCTTGTACCTCTGCAGATGCACTCCCTTCTCGCCCATCCTCTTCAGCAGCCGGTCCTTTTCATCATCACTATAGGCAAAATGCTCCTGTTTACCCTTCCGCAGCCGGTACAGCGGCGGCTGCGCGATATAAACATTCCCCGCCTCAACCAGCAGTGGCATATAACGAAAGAAAAATGTCAACAGCAGAGTCCGGATATGTGCTCCGTCCACATCAGCATCGGTCATGATGATCACCTTGCCATAGCGAGCCTTCTCGATATCGAACTCATCCTTGATGCCCGTGCCCAGAGCTGTGATGATGGTCCGGATCTCCTCGTTGCCCAGAGCCCTATCCATACGTGCTTTCTCCACGTTGAGGATCTTGCCCCTCAGCGGCAGAATGGCCTGAAACCGGCGATCGCGCCCGGACTTGGCGGATCCTCCGGCGGAATCACCCTCCACAAGGTAGATCTCACAATGCTGTGGGTCATTGATGGAGCAATCGGCCAACTTGCCGGGCAAACTGCTGGATTCCAGCGCGGATTTCCTGCGGGTCAACTCCCGGGCCTTACGAGCAGCCTCCCTGGCCCGGGCAGAGGAGATGCTTTTCTCGATGATATTTTTAGCTACCGGGGGGTTCTCCTCTAAAAAGCTGGTCAACCCCTCGCCCAGGATGCTCTCCACGGCTCCTTTGACCTCGCTGTTTCCCAGTTTGGTCTTGGTTTGCCCTTCAAATTGTGGATTGGCCAGCTTTACGCTGACCACCGCCGTCAGCCCCTCCCGCACATCATCACCGCTCAGGTTAAAGGAGGAGTTCTTCAAGATTTTGTTCTTCTGGGCGTAGCTGTTCAATGATCTGGTCAAGGCCGTCTTGAACCCGCTGAGGTGAGTTCCACCCTCGATGGTTCCTATATTGTTGGCGTAACTGAAGATGTTCTCGACATAGGAATCCGTGTACTGCATAGCAATCTCCACACTGATGTCGTCCTTCTCCTTGTTGACATAAATAGGCCGAGCATGAATGGCATTCCGATTTTCATTGAGGAACTTGACAAAGGAAACGATGCCTCCTTCGTACTTGAACGAATGTTCTTTCCCGGAGAGCTCATCACATATGTCTATCTTGACTCCCGAATTTAAAAACGCCAGTTCCCTCAGCCTCTGTGAGAGAACGTCGAAGTTGAACTTAATTTTTCCGAAAATCTTCACATCGGGCTTGAATGTCACCCTGGTCCCGCTGCCCTTGGCTTTGCCTTTAACCATCATCGGCGCAGCGGGCTTTCCCCGGAGATACTTCTGATAATACTTCTTCCCATCCCTGATCACCTCCACCTCCAGCCACTCCGAGAGGGCGTTGACCACCGAGACTCCAACTCCATGGAGACCGCCGGAGACCTTGTATGACATGTTATCGAACTTCCCGCCAGCATGGAGCATGGTCATTACCACCTCCACGGCCGGTTTTTTCTGCGTGGGATGGATATCCACCGGGATGCCTCGTCCATTGTCTGTAACCGTCACCGTGTTGTCCTTGTGCACGATGACATCAATAGTATCACAGAAATCCGCCATGGCCTCATCGATGCTGTTATCCACCACTTCATAGACCAGATGATGAAGACCACGGGCAGAAACGCTGCCGATATACATGGCCGGCCGGCGGCGCACTGCCTCCAGCCCTTTCAGGACATGGATGGTCCGAGCATCGTATGAATGTCCAGTGGTCTTGCGTTCAACAGCCATATGCAAAACGCTCCTTAATTTAAAATCTTGTGCAGATGGTCAGTTCTCCCCCCACTTCCCAAAAAGACGATGTCCCTGATAACCCTCCTGCCCACTGCCCGGTTTAAACGATCGATGATCTCCTGCTTTACAAATATCAACTCCGTTTTCCAGGAAGAGGAGAGCACCCGCACAAAAACCTTGCCATCTTCAACGCCAATGGCCTCCGTCTTTTCGGCTATGCTCGCGCCCACGACCTGGCTCCACATGTTCACGGCCTGCCTCTCCCGAACCTTTCCATCAATTCCCCAACTGCTCAGCAAACCATGCAGAACCTTGCCCAGACTGGACTGTTCTCCTTTTCGCTTTGACACCCTAGCCAAATTATTCACCTGTGTCGCGGATTGATCGATTAAGAACCAATGATCTCTACAAACTAATATCTGCGAATCTCAGACAACGGATAAAGGCCACTATCTCCTAAATATTGGTCACTGTACCATTGGCTACGAGCATCTTGCGCAAATTTTGTCCGCCTCCAGCCAGATCGCTCTCCTTCGCCGTAACTATGAACAACTGGCCGAACTCAGCAAGAAGATCGAAGAGAAGGCGCGTTCTCTCTTGATCCAACTCCGCAAAAACATCGTCCAATAATAAAATTGGCCGTTCCCCGCTCGCCTTTTCCAAAAACCGAGCGGCAGCCAATTTTAGTGCGATCGACGCCGTTCGCTGCTGACCCTGTGATCCAAAAACCCTCAGTGGCTCGCCGTTCACAGTCATCAGCACATCATCCCTATGCGGACCCACCAAGCTCATCCCATAATTGATCTCTTTTTCCCTCAGATGCCCTAAGCTTGCTATAAATTGTTCCTCGATATCACCATCCTCGGCCAACTCAAATGCCGGTTTGTACGTCAGAGATAGCCGCTCTCCACCATCACTGATTTGCTGATGAAAAAGGCTTACCTCGGGGTCTAACTTCCTCAGAACTTCCCCTCTCTTGCGCATAATCCTGGAGCCAACGCTGGCCAACTGCCTGCCCCAGGCCTCCAGTTCATCGGTGTCGGCAGCACGCCATCTTCTGCTGGAAAAAGATTTTAGGGCAATATTGCGCTGCTTCAGAACTCTACCATATTCCAGCAACGATGTCCAGTAGCTTAAGCTTGTCTGGCAGATGCAAAAATTTAAAAAGTGTCGCCGCTGATGCGGTGACCCTCCCACAATTTTAACATCCTCCGGAGAGAGGCTGACCACATAAAACCGACCAATCAGATCGGAGATCTTTCGATGGATCACGCCATTGATCTTAAGCTTCCGTCCGCCCTCGCGCAATGCGCGTATCTGGACCGTTATCTTTCTGTTTCCTCCACCGACACCATTTCCCCGGAGCAGAAAATGGTCCGCTCCATGCCGTATCAGCTCATCTTCATGGACTTGTCGATGCGACCGAGCCAAACAAAAGCAGTGTATTGCTTCAAGTAAATTGGTTTTACCCTGGGCATTGGCTCCCAGAAACAGATTACCGGAAGGTTCAAAATCAAGATCTAAAGTTTCATAATTTCGAAAATTTCTCAGAGATAGAGATTGTACAAGCAACATGGTCTCCGCTGGGCTTGCTGTTTTCTACTCCTTCGTTTCTTCCGTAAGCCGCAGAGGCATAATTAGACAGAGATAATCCTCTTCCTTAGAAAAGGGTTTTACAAGACAGGCGCGCACGGCAGTGGATAACTCGAAGGTTACTTTCTCGCTGTCTATATTCTTCAGGATCTCTATGATGTAATGGGAATTGTATCCGATTTGTATGTCCTTCCCAGAATACTCAGCCTTTAAATCATCCTTGGCCTCTCCACCTAGATCACGGTCTGATGCACAGAGCTGCACATTTCCGGGAGACATATTGAACTTAACTTGATGGGTAAGAGAATTAGAAAGTGTGGAGACTCTGCGAATTGTGGCCAGAAGCTGTTCTCGGTTTACGATCAGACTCTTGTCGTTTTCCTCCTCTTTGGGTATAACCTGCGTATAATCTGGATATGGACCCTCAATAAGCCTAGAGTATAAGGTCGTATTGCCCAGAGAAAAAATAATCTGATTTTCTGTCACACAAACCTCAACATCTTCGTCTTGTTCGCCAAACAATCTTAGGATCTGATTCAGTGCTTTGGCCGGCACGATGACATCTTTAACGACCTTATCTGGACCCTCTTCTTGCATGACAATTTTGGCCAGGCGGTGACCATCTGTGGCCACCATGCTCATCTTTTTCTCTTCTATTTGCCAGAAAACACCTTGCAAGGCCGGTCTGGTCTCGTCTTTAGAGATGCAATACAGGGTCTTGTGAATCATCTTGGCCAGAGCAGACTGAGATATCTTAAACGTCTCTCCGCTTGGAGCCTCTGGAAACGCCGGAAATTCATCACTATCCATGCCTGTCAACTGATAATTACCCTTCTCACAGGTCATCGTGGCTTTTTTGTCTTTAATATTCATCTGAATTGTCGTATCGGGTAATTCTCTGACAAGCTCCACTAACTTTTTAGCTGGCAAGGTAACTGAGCCATCTTCTGCTGAAGAAACAATCAACTGAGTCCTGATAGATATATCCAGATCAGTGGCATATAGAGCGAGTTTTTCTCCTTCAAGCCGAAAGAGAATATTTGATATAATGGGCAAAGTAGCCTTTGGGGAAACGACGTTATAGACTGCCTGAACAGCAGGAAAAAATTCAGTACGGTTAACAGAGAATTTCATTTTCCCCCCTGTGAGCAGATAAAAAAAAGAAAGCGAATATGTACAGCACCCTTTGAAAAACGTGTAAAAAAGTCAACCATATTATAGCAAAAATGAGGTCTGAAATCAAGGAAAAAAAGGTAAAATTTATAGACGGAAAAGGAGCTTTTAGAATAGTATAATTTGTTGTCAAATAAATAAAATGAAGGATGTTCACAGGATGTATTTTACAGTATCTTATTAAAACAAAATAGTAGTTATAGTAGGGGCTGTGGATTTGTGGATAAGTTAATTTATCAAAGGGAAAAATGAAGTAGCGGAGGGATTGAACAGAGACAAGCTAAACAATGATGGTGAGAATAATCTGTGAATAACAAGGCTTTTTGCGAACAGATTATCAACAGCAGAAAAAAATTTTTACAGCAAAGGAGTTAATAACAGGTAATGCACATGTTTTTAAACACTGAGAACTCTGTGCAGTTCCTTCACAGTCGTTTTGATAAGCGAGTCACTTTCTATCTGCTGCTCTATTGTTTTACAGGCATGGATTACCGTAGAGTGATCTCGACCGCCGAACTTTGAACCAATGGTGGCCAGAGAATAGTTTGTAAATTCGCGAGTCAAAAACATGGCAATATGTCTGGCTAAAACCACCTCTTTTGTTTTCTTCCTGGCACTCATCAGGTGAACCGGTACATTCATATGTTCGGAAACAACCTTTTGAATATAGGCAACCGACTTTTCGCTTTTGCTCTTATCCACCAGGTCCTTGATCACCTCTCGGGCAAGGTTTAAGGAGATATCCCTTCCGGTAAGAGAAGAATAAGCCAGCAGGCGAATTACAGCACCTTCTAGATCACGTATGTTATTACAAATGTTGTTGGCTATAAAAGTAGTTACATCAGAAGGTATAGAAATATTGTCATTCTGGGCCTTCTTTTGAAGGATGGCGATCCTGGTTTCCAAATCCGGTCTCTGTATGTCGGCGATGAGGCCCCACTGGAACCGGGAAAGGAGCCTTTCCTCGAGCCCGCGGATTTCTTTTGGGGGCCGATCTGATGAGAGAACAATCTGCTTGCCCTTCTGATGTAGTGTGTTGAAAGTGTGAAAGAACTCCTCTTGAGTGCGTTCTTTATCGGAGAAAAATTGAATGTCATCGACTAAAAGGACATCGACGTTGCGATATCTATTGCTGAACTCAGTCTTTTTGCTATTTTGTATGGAGTCTATGAAGTCGATGGTGAATTTTTCAGAAGAAACATAAACAAGACTCTTAGCAGTGCTTTGCTCAACAACGAAGTGGCCTATTGCCTGGATAAGATGGGTCTTGCCCAAGCCAACTCCGCCATATATAACCAGGGGGTTAAAAGAAGTTTTCCCTGGTGCCTCGGCAACGGCGAGAGAAGCAGCGTGAGCAAACTGGTTGCAGTCACCAACGACGAAGTTGTCGAAAGTATATCGGGGATTCAATTGAGCCAGACCGGATGTACATGGACGTTTAGGTTCTTTGATGTTTGGACTGGGGGAGATGTTGGTGAGGAAAGTACCTCTCTCTGATGATACGGAGAAAGTGATGGCTGGAGCATTGCCGGTTAATTCTTGCAATGCGTCTTCTATGTAGTGAACATAGTGTTGCTCGATCCATTCGGAGAAAAAGGCGTTTGGCACTTTGATGATTACGTCTTTATCTGAAATGGATAGAGCTTCGGTGGGTCGAAGCCAGGTTTCAAAACTTTGTCTCGGTACCTTTTCCTGAATGGTCCGCAGACACTGTGACCAAAGATCAGAAGGATTCACTTGAGAGGCTCGTGGAGGGTTCTGAAGGGAACTTAAAAGTTATCCACAACTATATATGGTATGCTAAATCTAGACCAACCAAAGGAATTGTGTTATGGTCTAAAGGTAGATTTAAGAAGACAGAAGCAAGGAGGTCCGTCGCATAAAACATTGTGGAATAAAAGGTTAGTACGATGATGGCACTGAAGGTGAGCAAGCGGAAGCTGTGGGGAGGGAAATGAGGGGTAAATCGAAGATGTCAACAAGTTATCCACAACACGCCATCTGTCCGCGTGTGCAATGTAATGTTGTAAAAAGAAGATGTCAAGAAAAAAATTTGAAAATGACAGATTTTTTTTAAGATAGATTCTAGAAATCAAAGATCGCTATAGAAACAAAAAGGACTTGACAATATTTGCATATACTTATATATTCAGAAGGTTGTGTAAAAAACATTCCAAGAGGAGGAAAGATGAAAAGGACATTCCAACCAAGCAACAAGAAAAAGAAAGCCGACCATGGATTCAGAAAAAGAATGAGCACAAAAAGCGGGCAAGATATATTAAAGAGAAGAAGGGCGAAGGGGCGAAAGCGTTTGAGTCACTGATGGTTAGAAAAAAAGGAAGAAAAACGAAAGAGACAACTGAGCCAAAAAAATCGAGATGGATAAAGAAACTTCGACATGAAAGTGACGAAGAAAGGGGAGAATTTATAGTCCTCCGATATAAAAAGGGGGGAACAGAATCGCTAAGGTTAGCAGTAATTGTATCTGGCAAAGTGGGGTCGGCGGTTGTTAGAAATCAAATAAAAAGGCGACTGCGCGAGATCTTCAGGACAAAAATCAGCAAAATTGTTGAGCCGGGGTTTTTACTGCTTATAGCAAAAAGAAAAATAGTAACAGCGGAATTCAACATATTGGAACGCGAAATTTTGCAGCTAATAAAGAGGATATCTGCGAAACACTCGAGCTAAAATTGGAAATAAAAGCGCATGATCACTAAATGTGCAATATTGGCGATTAAGATATATCAATCGGTTTTCTCACCAATTTTCCCCGCCAGCTGCCGCTTTTACCCCACCTGTTCTCAGTATACCATCGAGGCTTTAAATAAATATGGGATATTGAAAGGGATTCTATGTTCTGCTCGAAGGATTATTCGATGCAACCCCTTTCATCCTGGTGGCTACGATCCAGTTAAATAAAGACTATTTAAAATGGAGGAGACGTGGACAAGAGGACAGTTGTGGCTATTGCGCTTATTGGGCTCATCATTATTCTCCTACCATGGTATATGAAACAGATTGGCGGGAATGCACCAAAGCAGCTCGAGATGGAGGAAACGGTCAGTCAAAGAGAAACGGCGCCGGGAGTTGAAGCAGGGAAGTTAGCAGAAGCTACCAGGAAAGGGGAATATCCACCGGTTGAGACTGGGCAGGTTCTGGCAAACATAAAAGAGGTAGATCCAAGAGAGATCAAAGTTGAATCCGACCTTTTCCGGGGCGTTATAGACACAAGGGGGGCAGTGCTAACAAGCTGGGACATTAAACCGCGGTTGAGAAATCCCCAAGAGCAAGAGTGGGTTAAATTGCTGCCCACCATCGTGGAAAGTGGGGCTTTGAGCCTATCCTTCCCCTATAATGGTCGAGAGATATGCACAGACGAGCTGGTATTCGAATCTAAAGATGAGCCGCTTGTTCTCAGTGACTCCCGACCGGAAGGGTCTTTGATGTTTTCGGCTGTAACAGCAGATGGCTTGCGAATTATGAAGGAATTTCTTTTCCACCACCGTAAACAATCATTTGGCTTGAGGGTGAAAATAGAGGGCGCGGGCATATTCGACGATGGAAGACAGTACACTCTCTGGTGGAATCCGGGCTTGAGACCAACTGAAAAGAGGCAAAAAGACGATCTGAGCTCTTTTGCCGCCTATGCTATGCTGGGAGACGAATTGATAAAAACTTCTTTTGGTAGAAAACAGGTAATAGTGGATAGTACATTTAGCGGGAACACAAAATGGATGGCAACACAGACAAAATACTTCTTGATGGCCATGCTTCCACCCCAGGATGTAGATGGACTCGGGATGAAAATTAATTGGGTTTTCCAGAAGGAAAACAAGGAAACCGATAGCCCTGAACAACGAGCTATAGGCGGAGGAATTCACATGCCTTTACAGAGGGGCATGTGCGATCACAGCTGGGAGATCTATTTAGGTCCCATGGATTATTTCACGCTCCAGGAATACGGACGTGGTTTAGAAAGAACAGTTTATCTTGGCCGTTCTGTTTTACGCTGGATAGGGCTGCTCTTTCTTCGGTTCTTTATCTTAATGTATAGGCTTGTCCCCAACTACGGAGTGGTCATAATAGTCTTCTCCATAGTTATCAAAG
Source organism: Candidatus Zixiibacteriota bacterium (assembly GCA_030628225.1). Lineage (GTDB taxonomy): Bacteria > SM23-81 > SM23-81 > SM23-81 > SM23-81 > DAOVRJ01. The sequence continues at coordinate 11,067 of DAOVRJ010000033.1, forward strand.
CGGTATTTTACCCTCTGACCCGTAAGAGCATCGCATCTATACGGAAAATGCAGGAAATTCAGCCAGAGATGAAAAAGCTGCAGGCGAAATACAAGAAAGATCCTGCAAAACTGCGTACAGCAACAATGGAGCTATACCGGAAAAACAAAGTAAGCCCCGTATCCGGTTGTTTTCCGATGCTTCTGCAAATGCCAGTGTTTTTCGCTCTTTATGCTGTGTTCCGGAACACCATTGAGCTAAGAGGAGCAAGCTTTTTGTGGATAAAGGACCTGTCGGCGCCAGACACGGTTTTCTACCTTCCCGGGAAGATACCTCTTTATGGAGATGCTGTGAACATAATGCCCATCATTATGGCTGTCACGATGTTTATTCAACAAAAGATCTCCATGAAAGATCCGCAGCAAAAATTAATGGTATATATGATGCCTTTTTTCCTGTTTTTCATTTTCAACAACATCTCCTCTGGCTTAGTATTGTACTGGACCATGTTCAATCTGCTGCAGATTCTACAAGAGCGAATTTACACGCACCACCAGACAGTTGGTTTGGTCGAGGAGAATCAGGAATCAGGAAAAGAGCGAAAGGCTTAACCAGTCATGGTCTTAAATGATACCATAGCGGCCATCTCCACGCCCGTTGGGGAAGGAGCCATAGCTATAGTCCGGACGAGTGGGCCACGATCCATTGTTATGGCCGACAGGCTCTTCAGGGGAAAAAACAAGCTGTCTGCGGTTCACTCGCATACGGTGCACCATGGCCAAGTGGTTGATCCAGAAACAGGCCAGGTCGTAGATGATGTGCTTGTTTCTCTGATGAAAGGGCCGGCAACATACACCGGAGAGGATCTGGTGGAAATCAATTGCCATGGTGGACAGCTTGTTACCCAAAAAATTCTCCAGCTTGTCATCAGATCAGGCGCTCGTTTGGCCAGCCCCGGGGAGTTTACCAGAAGAGCTTTTTTAAACGGTCGCCTGGATCTGGCCCAGGCAGAGGCCGTCGTCGATCTAATTAGATCCAAAGCTGATGTAAGCCTGAAGGTAGCTATGAGGCAGCTTAGCGGGGGTTTGTCGAAGGACATCGCTGAGATTCGCCGAAATCTCATAGATGCTTTGGCCTTAGTAGAGACAGAGATAGACTTTACTGATCAAGAATTGGGGATAGAAGCAGGAGATCAGGCAATAGTAGCTATGGGCGGGGCTGAGAAGATTATCTGCCGGTTGTTGAGCGGAGCTAGCATCGGTGAAAAGTTGCGCGAAGGTTATACTGTGGTAATAGTCGGCCGTCCAAACGTTGGTAAATCCAGTTTGTTTAACGCGATGCTACAAACAAACAGAGCGATTGTGACAGAAATACCAGGGACGACTAGAGATACCATTAGCGAGAGCATCGAACTGGAGGGAATTCCCCTGCGATTAGTGGACACAGCTGGTCTGCATGCTGGTCAGGGTCTTGTGGAGAGGGAGGGTGTGCGGAGAACTCGCCAGCAGATGAGCTCGGCAGATCTTTTACTTGTTCTATTGGATGGGTCTGAATCGATCCGCCGGGAGGATAGGCGGATACTTAAGGAGACGGAGAGCCAGAGGGTATTTATAGTAGTGAATAAGATCGATCTAGAAAGGGTTCTCGATCTGAAGGATCTGGAGAAGATGTTACCATCAGGACGGGTGTTTTACACATCAGCAAAACAGGGGGATGGGCTCGGAGATGTAGCCAAGGCTATAAAAAAGGAGTTGTTCAATGGGCACGAGCCCGATGTTTCTGAAGCTCTGGTGTCGAATGTACGCCACCGGGACGCTCTACAGGGAGCTTTGGAAAACACTTGTCGGGCACGACGACAGATTACTGCAAGCAACAAAGAGGAACTGGCGGCAGTGGACCTTAGAGAAGCGCTGTCTGCTCTGGGGGAAATAACAGGGGAAACGTGTAATGAAGAGATACTGGACAATATTTTCTCGCAGTTCTGCGTGGGGAAATGATAAGCTGTTTCACGTGAAACAATCGCGGAGGGAAACGGGGATGTGTTTCACGTGAAACCCCTGCAGTCTGTGAACCGTCCTTTGGGAGCTGTTGTTGACTATGGAAAAGCGGAATTACAAGGACAACGAATACGGCGTCGTCGTTATCGGCGCCGGGCACGCAGGATGTGAGGCAGCCCTGGTGGCGGCCCGCAGAGGTTATAGAACCCTGTTGCTCACCATGAGCCTTGATGCCATCGCGCAAATGTCCTGCAATCCAGCCATAGGCGGATTGGCAAAAGGTCAACTGGTGAAAGAGATCGATGCTCTGGGCGGCGAGATGGGTAAGGTTATCGACCGTACGGGGATTCAGTTTCGGATGCTCAATACGGGTAAAGGCCCCGCGGTGAGAGCACTGCGGGCACAGGCCGATCGTGCCGGGTATCGGATGGAGATGAAGCGACGGCTGGAGAAACAACCTCTTCTGGAGATAAAGCAGGGGACCGTCGTCGAGCTTCTTCTTTCTGCGGGACGGGTTCAGGGAGTGAAAATGGCCCTGGGCCAGAAATTTCTGTCTGGGTGCGTTATCCTTGCTGCCGGGACCTTTTTGAACGGTCTGATACATGTCGGCTTGGCAAGTTTTCCGGCGGGCAGGATGGGAGAATTTCCGGCCAGGGGTTTGTCGGAACAGCTGACCAGATTGGGTTTTGAGGTGGGCCGATTAAAAACAGGAACCCCTCCGCGGGTCGATGGACGAACCATAGATCGGAAAAAGATGAAAATACAGAACGGTGATGAGCCTCCGCGTCCGTTCTCTCTGTGGACGAGAGATCTGCGGCTTGAGCAGCTTCCTTGTTACCTGACATACACCAGTGAAAGAACCCATGAGATCATAAGAGGTGGATTAGATAGATCGCCCCTGTATAGCGGGAAAATTATGGGGATTGGGCCGAGGTATTGTCCCTCTATTGAAGATAAAGTAGTTAAATTTCCGCACAAAAGGAAGCACCAGATTTTTTTGGAACCCGAGGGACGCGAGACGGTTGAGTATTATGTTAACGGTTTCGCCACAAGCCTTCCAGAGGACCTCCAGCTTAAAGCTTTGCGTACCATTCTCGGCCTAGAGAAAGCCCAGGTCATCCGATTGGGCTACGCCATCGAGTACGATTATTTTCCTCCGACTCAGCTTAAGCTCAACATGGAGACGAAGCTGATCGGCGGCCTGTTTTTCGCCGGTCAGATAAATGGAACCTCAGGCTATGAGGAGGCCGCAGCCCAGGGACTCATGGCCGGAATCAACGCTGTCCAATTGCTTGAGGGAAAAGACCCATTTGTTTTAGACCGATCGGAGGCTTACATAGGGGTTCTCATTGATGATCTGGTCACCAAGGGAACCAGAGAGCCGTATCGGATGTTCACCTCTCAGGCAGAGTACAGGTTGCTTTTAAGACAGGATAACGTGGCCGAGAGATTGTTGCCTTACGGCTGGAAAATGGGGCTCATATCCGATGACCATTACCGGGAATCTCTGGTCAAGGAGACCAAAATTGAGAGGGCTGTGCGTTATCTTCAACGAACGAGCGTCGCCCCCGTTAAAGCAAATCCTTTATTGAAAAAAAAGGGTTTGGTTCCGCTGAAACAGGCCATAAAGCTGGAACAGCTTTTGAGGCGTCCTGGGATCAGCGTATCTGATATAAAGCAGATG
>DAOVRJ010000217.1 GCA_030628225.1 Candidatus Zixiibacteriota bacterium
ATTCACCCAGGCCGGTGAGTAACGCCGGCAAGTCCTGAGGGCTGTGACTGAAGTCAGCATCCATCAGGACGACGATCTCTCCTGAGGATTCCTCAATGCCCCTCTTCACCGCCGTGGCCAGGCCCCTCTGACTGTTGCGCAGAATGAGCTTGACCTTCTCCGTGTCCAGATATTTTTCCCTGACCGCCTGCGCAGTTCCATCCGGACTGTTGTCGTCCACCACTACCACTTGATAATCTAAACCTTCACTGTCCAAAACGCTAGAAAGGCTCTCTATGAGGGGGACGATATTCTCCCTCTCATTATATGTGGGCAATATCACTGAAACCTTCACGGCTTTTCTCTCATCCTAAAGAACTTTCTGATTTCTTGGCAGATAAGGATAATCTGGTCCTCCGTCAGGGTCGCAGAAGATGGTAGGGAAAGACCATGCTGATAGATGCGATCCGTGACAGGAAACTCATCCTGCCACCATCCCCGATAACAGGGTTGCCGATGCAAGGGGTAGAAGAAACGCCTGGTTCCGATGTCCGCCACCTTCAAATGTTCGCCCAGGGCATGTGGGTCATTTACCAAAATGTTGGTAAACCAGGGCACGTCCTCACACCGTGGATCAACGGTGGGAAAGTGAACAGTTTCTAAGTCGGCTAGTAATTCCTTGTATAGTTGGCGATTCCTCCGTTTCTTGCTTAAAATATCGTCCAGCTTAGAAAGCTGGGCCAGGCCAACAGCTGCCTGGAGATCGGTGAAGCAAAAATTGTACCCGATGTGTTGATGAACAAAGGTTCCCTTCTCTGTGCGTCCGTGATTCTTGAGAATCAAACAATCTCGACTGATTGCCTCATCGTTGGTGGTGATCATCCCGCCCTGGCCTGTGGTAATGGTTTTGTTCCCGTAAAATGAAAAACAACCTGCATCTCCCCAACCACCCACATGCCGCCCCAGGAATTTAACCCCAATGCCCTGCGCGGCATCCTCGATCACGAACAGATCATGCCGCTTGGCGATGACCTTAATGGATTCCATATCCGCCGATTGACCGTAAATGTGAACGGGTATAATGGCTCGAGTTCTCTCGTTAATCTTATCCTCGATGCCGGCCGGGTCTATATTAAAGGTCTTCTCGTCGATGTCTGCTATTACCGGTTTAGCCCCGGCCCAGATCACAGAATTGGCTGTGGCGATGAAGGTGAAGTCGGGTACGATCACCTGGTCACCTTCTCCCACACCCAGGACCTTAAGGCAGACATAAAGACCGACAGTGGCATTGCTCACAGCGATGGCATGTTGACACTGGGCCAAATCAGCGAACTTCTGCTCGAACAGCCGGGTCTTCTCTCCCTCGATGAGCCAGGTAGACTCCACCACTTCCGTCAGTTGGCGAAGCACTTCTTCGTCGAGCCAGGGTTCAATTTGCGGGATCATGCCGGTCTCTCCGTTGGCTAGTATGCTCCGCTAGTCACAACTCCCCGGGATACTTAGAAGTAATACCAGATGGTCTTGTAATCCTCGCGGTCCTCGCCCATTTCCTCCAGCCGTCTCAGATAGCCCAGTATGGAGACATCTATGTGAATGAAGCTGTCTACTGGGGAAATATTCCGCTCCCAGGGGAAAAACTCATAGATGCGCCGGCCATCGGGAGTCAGCATAATCACATCGTGGTCCTGCCAGGCGATGAGGTAGCTCTTCCCCAGCCGGGGAACGTTGAAGACAGCATGGTCAGAGCGCACCATGCCCGAGAACAATCGAACTTCCTCTCTTTTCTCCTGGAGCAAGCGAGCGATGGGAGTTCGATACCACTCGGTCTCTTCCTTTCCCTTGGCCACAAAGGTGTAGTAAGGCTCAATGCCGATAATTCTCAGTTGCCGCCGCAGTGCGGCGCTCTCAAATCTCCGGCTGTTTTGGGTGGTGAAAACCAGCTGGTTGTACACCGAGATACCCCGGCGGCGAATCCTGGTCACTGCCTGAGCCATCTCTGGAGTCACCTCGTAGATATGCTCCACATGGGTGACCACGACGATCTCCCTTTTGGCCGGCACGTGGTACTTGGCCAGCAAGTCCACCAGGGAATTGGTAAACCGCTGAGGGACGGTAACTAAAAACCGGGTTCCCACCCGAATTCGCTCTATATGGTCGATCTTGCTGAGGTCCCTCAGAAGGGAATCCAACTTCCCATCACTCATTACCAGTGGGTCCCCCCCAGTTACTAAAACCTCTCTGATGGTCGAATGATCTCTGATCCAGGCCAGCGCCGCTTGCAGCGCCTTCTGGGATGCCTGGGCGTGGGAATCGAGCACCTGATGTATCTCCCAATTTCTCTGACAGTAAACACATATCTGAGGACAGGAATTATAAGGCTTCAAGATCACGATCTGCGGATAACGCCTGGTGATCAGGTCGATGGGAGAGGTGTCATGTTCGCCCATGTAGTCGGCGAAGAGCCCACGGTCCTTTTTGTGTTTGATCATCCAATCCACATAGCTCTCTGGGGGGATAACCTGAGCTCTGACGGCGTAATCGTAGCGACGGCTGGCATCGGGTTCCATCAGCGAGAGATAAAAGGGTGTGATACCGAAGGGGAGTCCATGCGCACGGGCCCGAGCGACCTGTCGCTCCTCCCCCGCCGTCAGTTCCACCAGGGATCCCAGGGTCTTCTCGTCTCGGATCACGTGCCGCAGATGCCATCTCCAATTGTCCCAGTCTTCTTTCTGACCCTTAAAATAGCTCAAAATTCGTTGTCTGTTGCGTCGGCGTTTTCTGATCACCTTCGGATCTAGACCCGAGGGATAGCGCTCTAAAAACCTGTCCATGGAATGACAAAGTCTATCCAGAGCTTTGCATCTGGTTTGAGCTGCTCGTCTCCCGCTCATGTCCAGGAAAGCTGGACGTCGCATGTTCTCGTAGATCCCGGACCGACCGCTGATTCCCCTGAATAGGTGGATCAGCTCCTCCACGAAGTCCTCGGTGATTAACTGCACCGCCTGGAAATCGTCACCCTTGATCAGGTGATACAGATAATAGAGAAAATTCACCCCGGTGATCTTCTCGTTGCGCTTGGCCAGGATATTCCTGAACACCGTCAGGCACTCCCGCATGTTGGCCCGCTCTAAAAACTGGACCCTCTCCAAACCCGCCTCCAGAGCTCTCTGATGGCCGTTCAGATATCGATAGAGACGGCGGCGGGCTTCCTCCACGCTTCGGCTGCGGGAGACTATGCCGAAAACCTGCGGGGAAGCCTCCTGGAGCCTGCTCACATGGGACTCCCAGATCCCCGACTGCAAAGGGATATTACTCTTCTTGGTTTTTGTACTCATCGCTCTTTCAATCACAGCTCGTCTCCGTCAGCCCCCGGAATAGTCGGAGACCTTGTGGATCAACCTCTCCGCGGTGGAACCCGACTCTATGGGGCTCTCCATCAGCCCGTTTCGCCCGGACATGGTCCGCAGCAACCGGGCCAGACCGCTCCCGTAAGTGATTAACCCGCTGACCAACAGGAAAGACCAAAAGCAGATGAAACGGCTCAGCAGAATGGCCACGCCGCTGATCCCCCGGGCCACGCCGATAAGCGAGAACAGCGAAAACTGAACAGCATCTATCTGTCCCACGGCACCTGGGGTGATAGGAATGGTGGCCACCAGATTGACGGTAAAGGAGATGAAGGCCACCCACGGCAGAGGCAAGGGGTAGTTAAGGCTCAGCAGAATTAAATAGGTGACCAGAGCATCGCTGAACCAAATAATCAGAGTGCAGAGCAAAGCCAAGACCACCCTTCCCCGACTTTTGGCGATGAGCCGCACATTCTCCATCAGCCGAAACAGGAAGCGGACTACCTTTTGGTACCGGGTCGAGGAGGATAGAGCGCGTGCCTTGGTCTCCAACTTAGGCACGAAATAGAAAAAAACCAGGGCTATGAGAAGGATGGAGAAGGTTACCTGATACAGAGTTAATATCCACTTGGGCAGTCCAAGGCTGAGGATGAAAAAGCTGAAGATGAGAGAACAGCTCAAAATAACCAGGCCATCCAGACCACGCTCCACAAAAATGCTGCCCAGACCCACTCTCAG
>DAOVRJ010000145.1 GCA_030628225.1 Candidatus Zixiibacteriota bacterium
CCGAGTGGAACGCCACAGCCCAGACCTACAACAAATACCTGGGCATACCCTTCACCGACTTCCCTGTCAGGCCGGGAAGGGCCTATCGGGTGGAGGTGACGGCCGATGCCACCTGGCCGTTTGGCAGCAAGGCAGTGCCAGGTGATGGGCTAAGACGGCGAAGCCGATAGATATCTGGAAAACTAAAAATCAAAAGGCGGGCTTTGCGCCCGCCTTTTTTATCAGTATTATCCCCAAACGGGTTCTTTGGGGGAACCCAGAGAAAAAATCCTCTCAAAAATAAGCGAATCATGAGTACATAAGCGGAAAAAAACTCGAAATTTAAAAAAATCCAAAAAAAGATTTGACAAGAAACACATAAGATACTATATTTGCGCGTTTACGGCCAGAGGAACACTATTTATGGTGTATCCTGATGGGCAATTAAGGTGATTGTGGACGGGGAGGGGGTATAAAAAGCCCACAGTGGAGACAATCTGCCAGCATTTGTGTTGAGGAAGTCTTGGGGAGAAAATGAGACGAGGCCAATTTTTAAGGAGGAGGTTTTGTTCAAATGAGAACAATGCTTTGTAGTTTATTCTTGGTTTGCATTCTCTTAGCCAGTGCAGTAGATGCCGCTGACGACTGGACTCAGAAATTTCCTTCATCGAAACCATCGGCGCGATACGCTCATGCCATGGCTTACATCGGCGGCGATCAGGCGCTTTTATTTGGCGGGACCGCTGGTGGCGATGAAACCTGGGTCTATGATCTCAGCACGAACACCTGGACTCAGACGCCCGAAAGCCCTTCATCCAAACCATCGGCGCGAATCGACCACGCTATGGTTTACATCGGCGGCGATCAGGCGCTTTTATTTGGCGGGAACGTTGGTGGCGATGAGACCTGGGTCTATGATCTCAGCACGAACACCTGGACTCAGAAAAGCCCTTCATCCAAACCATCGGCGCGATACTTCCACGCTATGGCTTACATCGGCGGCGATCAGGTGCTTTTATTCGGCGGGGACGATGGTGCTTTTGACGATGAGACCTGGGTCTATGATCTCAGCACGAACACCTGGACCCAGGATACGAATACTACCCAGCCTACGGTTAGAGCTGGACATGGACTCTCCGAGACCAGCATGGATGGATCGAGCTACCTGGTATTATTTGGCGGGTACGATGGTGCTTACGACGACGAGACCTGGACTTTTGGCGGCGGGGATTATCCTCTCCCTGTGGAGCTCTCCTCCTTCACCGCCACCGGCGGCCAGGGGATGGTCACCCTGGAGTGGATCACCGAGAGCGAAAGCGATAACCTGGGTTTCCATCTGTACCGCAGTGAGCATGATAGTCGAATTTTCCAGAGAATCACCGGGGAGCTGATCGCCGGCTCGGGAAATTCCTCCAGCCCTAGGGACTACTTCTGGGAAGACCGACGAGTAGAGAATGGCCAGACGTACTGGTACCAACTGCAGAGCATCGACTTCCAGGGACAGACCCGGACATACGGCCCGGTCAGCGCCACACCCACAGAGGCTCTGCCCCACACTTATCGGCTCAGCCAGAACTACCCCAATCCCTTCAACCCCCAGACCTGGATCAGCTACCAGTTGCCCGAGTTAAGCTCGGTCACGGTCAAAATTTACAACGTCAGGGGACAGCTGGTGAAGACCCTGTTGGACGGTGAGCAGACTCCCGGTATCCATCGGTTGCTCTGGGACGGTCGAGATCATAGCGAGGTTCCTCTGGCCAGCGGCGTCTACTTCTGCCGGATGAAATCGAACTCCCACGCCCAAACGGTCAAGATGGTCTTGCTCCGGTAAAAAACGCCTATACTCAAAAATCAAAAGGCGGGCTTTGCGCCCGCCTTTTTTAATATTATTATCCCCAAACGGGTTCTTTGGGGGAAACCAGAGAAAAAATCCTCTCAAAAATAAGCGAATCATGAGTACATAAGCGGAATAAAACTCAAAATTTAAAAAAATCCAAAAAAAGATTTGACAAGAAACACATAAGATACTATATTTGTGCGTTTGCGGCCAGAGGAACACTATTTATGGTGTATCCTGATGGGCAATTAAGGTAATGGTGGACTCGGCGAATACGGCGAGTTTGGCGACAACGATGAGACCTGGGTCTATTATCTGGACGAGAACGCCTGGACCCAGAAAAGCCCCTCCTCAAAACCATCTGAGCGAGAAAATCCTGTTAGCCATTACGAAATTGTTGAAAGGAGGTGGTAAGTTCATCGCTTGTTCTTTTTTTGTTCACTGTTTGTCCTGTGTTTTTATAAAACAGGAGGAATCAGTCATGAAAAAAGGAAACGTTTAGAATTAAGGAATAAATCCCCAGAAGAATTCTCAAACCTAAAGAGAGTTGCATGAACTTGACTCGAAGTATAATTCATTTGTTGGGAGGTCAAAAAATGAAGAAAATGCTGCTGATCTTAGCAATAATCGTCCTGGGAACAGGGACGCTGTTTGCCGACGGGACCCAACCTCCCGGTTCGGGCACTTCAATAGACCCTTATCAGGTTTCTATACTGGATCATTTATTGTGGATCAGTACGAATTCCAGCTCCTGGGGTTCGTATTTTGAACAAACCGCCAATATTGATGCCTCGGCAACAAGCGGTTGGAACGGCGGTGCCGGCTTCTCACCCATTGGCAATAGCTCAACCAAATTCAGCGGCTCTTATGATGGCAACGGCTATACCATCAGTGGCTTGTACATCAATCGCTCTACTAATTGTATTGGTCTTTTTGGTTATACTAACGGTGCCACTATACAGGACCTGGGCGTGACCAATGTGAATATTGTCGGTAATGGTCAGGTCGGCGGCCTGGTGGGGTGGAATTCTAATAGCACCGTGAGCAATTGCTATACCACCGGCAGTGTGACGGGGAACGACTGGGCTGTGGGTGGTTTAGTGGGTCTGAATTATGGATCAAATATTGTGCAGTATTGCTACAGCCTCTGTAGTGCGACAAGTGTGGGCAATCAACAAGTTGGCGGGTTGGTGGGAAGAAATGGGTGGTTAACGGGTAATACTGTGAGTAACTGCTATAGTCGTGGTGCTGTGACGGGGGGTTACTATTCTGGTGGTTTTATTGGGACCAATAATGGTGGCAATGAAGTGACCAACTGCTACAGTACTGGTTCTGTAATTGGCACCGATGGAGGTGGAGGAGACAATGTTGGCTTTACTGGTGGCAACTCGGGAACAGTAAACAACTGTTTTTGGGATACGCAAACCTCCGGAAAATCGGGAAGCGACGCCGGCACCGGCAAAACCACGGCGGAGATGAAAACCCATACCACTTTCACCGCTGCCGGCTGGGATTTTGAAGTAGAAACAGCGAACGGCACCAACGATTACTGGGATATGGATTACTCCGGAACGATCAATAATGGTTATCCCTATCTTTCCTGGCAGGATGGCGCTAATGTAAGCTTGCCGGTGGAACTGTCCTCATTTTCCGTTCATGCGCAGAACAATGCGGTCATCATTGCCTGGACAACAGAGAGTGAATTGGATAATCTGGGTTTTATCCTTGAACGTTCCAAGGGCGATAAGGCATCCTGGCAAGAAATGGCATCGTACAGAACACATGATGCCCTAAAAGGCCAGGGCTCCACATCGAGCCGCACAGAATATACGTTTACCGATGTCACTGTCGAGGCCGGTGAGAGTTATTATTATCGCCTCTCGGATGTGAGTATTCAAGGTGAGATAACCACCTATCCGCCCATTTTCATTCAACTGGTTGCCCAGCATGTTGCGCAGCCCACAGAATTTGTCCTGTACCAGAATACTCCCAATCCCTTTAACCCCGACACCTGGATCAGCTACCAGCTACCCGAGTTAAGCTCAGTCACGGTCAAAATTTACAACGTCAGGGGACAGCTGGTGAAGACCCTGTTGGACGGTGAGCAGACTCCCGGTATCCATCGGCTGCTCTGGGACGGTCGAGATCATAGCGAGGTTCCTCTGGCCAGCGGGGTTTATTTCTGCCGAATGAAATCGAGCTCCCACGCCCAAACGGTCAAGATGGTCTTGCTCCGGTAAAAACGCCTATAGTCAAAAATCAAAAGGCGGGCTTTGCGCCCGCCTTTTTTGTATGAAGATGATATTGAAAGGGGAGATCCACCCCACCTGATGTTTTGTGTCTTTCATTTCACTTTGCATTTATCATTTTACATTTTTCATTCGATATTCGCAGAATATCACTCCTCCCCCACAAAAAAGTATCTCCTGCCTTCATGGGTCTTCTGCGAAATTAACCTCTCCTCCAAAAGAACCCCCACGAACTTGGCCACCTCATGACGGTGGCGGCCCAGGGCCGTGGCCATCTCATCCATCGTGCAGGGACGGCGTCCCAGCATCTCGATGATAACCTCCCGCACCTCCTGGGGGCACCTCTTCCGGCGCACAGAGGGAGGCTGTGAAATCACTGTGGCCCGCTCCCCAAACAGGTTGCGGATCTCCTCCATCCGCCGGGGTATCAACGGTTTGGCGAAGCTCTCCGCCGGCGGCCGGATAGCGGTATTCAGGTCAATCCCATCTGGATCAATCCGGGCGATCTGCTCCCGGAACCTCTCCAGCTCTTCGGAGCCATCGTTGATGCCCTTTAACAGCAACACTTCCAGGCGGATCTTGCCCTGGTACCGGGCCCGAAAATCAGCCAGCCCGCTCACGATCTTCTCCAGACTCAAGGAGGCGTGCGGCCTGTTCACCTGCTGAAAGACCGCCTCTGTGCCCGCATCCAGGGAAGGTAAAATCAGATCGGCGGCCAACAGTTCCTCCTGAACCTGCTTATCCCAGAGCATGGAGCTGTTGGTGATGACCGCCACAGGCACATGCGTTATCTGCTTGACCCCGCGGATGAGCCAGCCCAGGTCAGAGTTCAGGGTGGGCTCTCCCGAGCCGGAGAAGGAAATAATATCCGGGCTGGTACCCGACTCCAGCGCGCTCCTGATCTGGTCTAAGATCACATCGGCGGAATAAAAACTCTCTCGCCGGACAGACTTGCCGGTCGTCCGCCCCAACTGACAGTACACACAGTCGAAGCTGCATACCTTAAAGGGGACCAGGTCCACCCCCAGGGAGAGACCCAGCCGCCGCGATACTACCGGGCCGTACAGGTGTGATTTCATCTGAACCGCTTTCTCTCCGGCATCAAAAGTAAACTGCCGACAGGCTACCGGCCACAACACCGCTTGGGGTCGCTGCAGGGGTTGGTGGTACCGCAGCACGAGGGAGCATCCTGGGCCGTCTGGCCGCTGAATTTCGGCGTCGGGGCACCACCCTTGAACACAAATCCACCGCCACCGGTGATCACCCGGTGAACCTTGCCGGCACACTTCGGACACCGCTTCAGGGGCGCATCTTTCATCCCCTGAGATTGCTCGAACTGATGTCCGCATTTCTCACAGCGATATTCATAGGTAGGCATTCGTCTTCCTCCGTGAAAAATCACCGTTCGATACACACAAGCCTGACTCCTCTGACCTGCCGAAAGATGGCCCCCTCCTGGATGTGTCGGATGACCACCTGGGGGTCCGCAGCCTGAACCCCGCAGAGGGCGTTCAGGCCGTAATCGAGAAGAACCGGTGACAGAGGCGTGGTGGCCCCCAGCATGATGCGGAAGCTGTCCTGGCGGCACTTCTGCAGGATCTCCGGCAGAGTGTGGTTGATCAAAGTGGTGGCGCTGATGGCCACCACATCGGCCTGAGGCAGAACACGCCCGGCCTCGCTTTGGGGCAAATCGCCGGGACGCAGCCGTTGTTCGATAACCCAGAGGGTTTCGACATGATCTCTCAATCTGGTCACAAAGGGAAAGTGGCCGATGACGGCGACCTTCCTGCCGGCGCTTCTCTCAACCAACAGCTCTTCCGCGTTGACCTCTTCTCCCTTAACCCTGGGCAGCATGGAGTTAATGGCCGCCATGCCGATGCTGGCCTCTATCAGGCTGTCCGAATTGGCCAGCCGGCAGAGCTCCCGGGCCGTTTTGTCCGTCAAATGGCCGGCTTCCTCCACCGGCCGGGACGGATGGCCGGGACACTCATCCCGCAGCGTCGATGCCAGACCCAGATAACGGGTCCACACGGCGGTCCAGTATGCGCAGACCCACACCTCCCGGACAGGATGATCCGGCTCCAGTGCGGCGATGAGATCATCGATGGGTGACATGCCTTTATCCCTCTCGAGCCAGCAGCTCTCTCAAGCGATCAGCCTTGTGATTGTTGGACCCTATATGTTGGATCCGGGAACGAAAAACAAGTCTTCGTTGAATAAGTTGAGAGAGTTTTGAGAGTTCAGAGAGTTTGGAGAGTTGTGAGTTCGGAACGCGAAACGAAAATAGCTAAATAAAAATGTCAGGGATTGGGTGGAGTAATATTCCGAATCTTTGATTGCTCCGAACTCCCAGCTCTGCACTCCGAGTTATGGCTGTTCCCAGCTTCGATTTTTTAACTCGCTAAACTCCCTCAACTCGCCCAACTCTCTAAA
>DAOVRJ010000059.1 GCA_030628225.1 Candidatus Zixiibacteriota bacterium
AACATCCCCCTTCCAACCCCAACCCAACCAGGATTTAGGGGTTAGGGTTTAGGGGAAAACAAGAAAACCTTCTTCTATTACAGTTAGTTACATGTTGGGGGGTAGAAGCGGGGCCACTAATCCCTAACCCCTGATCCCTAATCCCTGTTTTTCCAGGGTCCCTAACCCCTTTCTTTTTCTCACAAACACAATTCACGTTCACGTAAAACACTTCGTATTCCCCGCAGATGCAACCTGATTTGGAATCATGGCAGCGCCTTAACTCGGCGCCGGGGATTGGTCCCGTTCTTTTTCGCCAACTGGTGAAGCGTTTCGGCTCGCCGAAGCGAGTTCTGGCTGCTTCCATGGCGGAGCTTTGTTCTCTTCCGAACATCGATGAGAAGAGAGCCCGGGCCATTTTTGAGGCTTCAGAGGTACCGCTGAGGGAGGAATGGCGATCTCTGCTGAAGGAGTTGGGAGCGACCATTCTGACCTATCAGGACCCGGGTTATCCTCAGAGGCTCCTGACCATCTATGATTACCCGCCGCTGCTTTATGTGAGAGGCCGATTGACCGAGGCAGATGAGCTGGCCGTGGCGGTGGTGGGAAGCCGTCGGGCAAGTTCCTACGGTCGGAAAGTGGCCCAGAACATCGCCGCCGGTCTGGCCCAACGAGGCGTAACCGTGATCAGCGGTCTGGCCCGCGGCGTCGATTCCGTTGCTCACAGGGGTGTCCTGGCTGTGGGGGGACGAACGGTTGCCGTTCTGGGTTCCGGGATCGACGTGATCTATCCGGCGGAAAATCAAGCCCTGGCGGAACAGATCGTGCAGAACGGGGCAGTGATTTCCGAGTTCCCCCCGGGGTCGGAGCCCGAGGCCGGCCATTTTCCCAGGAGGAATCGGATCATCAGCGGGTTGAGCATGGGTGTGGTGGTGGAGGCCAGAGTCCGAAGTGGCGCCCTGCTGACTGCTCGCTTTGCCCTGGATCAGAACCGCGAGGTGTTTGCCGTTCCCGGGAACATCGATTTTGCTGGAAGTCAGGGTCCTCATCATCTCATCCAGGATGGCGCCAAGCTCGTCCGGAACGTACAGGATATTTTGGACGAGCTTTCAGTGCCCGGCCGGGCTGAGCATGCCGGATTGCCGGTCAGGTCGATGCCCAGCCTCTCTGCTGATGAGGAAAAGCTTCTGGACGTGGTGACGGATCAACCCGCTGCGGTGGATGGTCTTATCGCTCGTTCGGGTTTGCAGCCCGCGGAGACCCTGGTCCTGTTATTGTCCCTGGAGATGAAGGGGTTGGTCCAGCAGCTTTCTGGTAAGAAGTTCGTCAGGAAGTAGCTCCGTTCTGGTCAGGTGAGAGCGGGTCCCAGATTTGCTGAAAGAGCATGAGAGAGTTTGGATGATAGAGAAAACCATAACCGTTCAGAACAAGTTGGGCCTGCACGCGCGACCCGCTGCGCTGGTGGTCAGTGAAGCCGGCCGCTTTTATGCTGAGATCAACCTGAATAAAGATGGTTTGGAGGTCAATGCCAAGAGCATCATGGGGGTGATGATGTTGGCGGCGGAGATGGGCAGCCAGATCCTCATCACCGCCGATGGGCAGGATGAGGAGATGGCCATTCAGGCTTTGGAGGTCCTTTTTGCCTCCAAATTCGATGAGGAATAGTTGGAGATTTTCCATATGATCAGGGGGGTTCCGGAAGCATGGGGAAGAAATTGACCAAGAAGAACCTTGTTTTGGATGGGGTAGCCGTTTCCCCCGGCATCGCCATCGGGCTGGCCTTTTTGCTCCATCATGATGAGCTGCAGGTGGAGGAAGAGGAGATCCTCCCGGATCAAGTGGCCTCTGAGGTGGAGAAGTTCAAGAGAGCCGTCCAGCAGACCAAGGAGGAGCTTAGATCCATTCGCCGCCGGGTCAGCAGGGACATGGGGGAAGAGCAGGCGCGTATCTTCGATGTGCAACTGTTGATGCTGGACGATGTGATGGCTTTTGATGAGACCATATCGGCCATCCAGGATCGCAAGAGGAACGCGGAGTTCCTCTTTTGGGAGAACCTCAACACGGCCATCGCCGCCATCGAAGCCTCAGACCATGCCTTTTTCCGCGAGAGAGCGGCGGACATAAAGGATTTAGGCCGCCGTGTGTTGCACAATCTTCTGGGAATCAAGCATCTGACCATCTCCGGGATCCGATCCGAAGTTGTGGTGGTCAGCCCGGACCTGAGCCCCACCGACACGATCATGATGCATCGAAAGAACATCTTGGGGTTTGCCACCGACATGGGTGGCAGAACCTCCCATGCGGCCATCATGGCTCGATCTTTGGAGATTCCCTCCGTGGTCGGGCTCAGGGACGCCACTAGCCGGGTGGAACACGGGGAGACGATCATCTTGGATGGAAACAAGGGCACTTTGGTGATCGCTCCTGACGAAAAGTTGTTAGAGCACTATCGGGCCGAGCAAAGGAAATATCTGCAGTGGTCCTCCGATCTGGCCGCCCTCAGGGACCTTCCCGCGCACACCCTGGACCACCAGGCTATCCAGCTGCATGCCAATATCGAGTTTCCCGACGAGACCGACTCCGCTCTATCTCACGGGGCCACCGGGATTGGGCTTTATCGAACGGAGTTCCTCTACCTGAGTCGCACGGACCTGCCCGGGGAGGAAGAGCAATTTAAGGCCTATAAAAGCGTTGCCGAGAAGATGATCCCGAACCCGGTCACCATCCGGACCTTCGACTTGGGCGGCGACAAATTCTCCATGTACCTCAAAGGATACACTGAGGCGAACCCTTTTCTGGGCCAGCGGGCCATTCGCCTTTGTCTCCAGCACCCCGACATTTTCAAGGTCCAGTTGGCGGCTATTCTCAGGGCCAGCGCTGCCGGAAATATGAAGATCATATTTCCCATGATCTCGGGGATAGAACAGCTTAGGCAGGCCAAGGAGATCCTCGGTAGTGTACAGGAGGATCTCAGAGCCCGAGGGGTGCCCATCGACCCCGACATTCCCGTGGGCGTGATGATTGAGATTCCCTCCGCCGTGCTGGTGGCCGATTCCCTGGCCCGGGAAGTCGATTTCTTCAGCATTGGAACCAACGACCTGATCCAGTATACCCTGGCCGTGGATCGGGGCAACGAACAGGTGGCCGAGCTCTTTGATGCTTTTCATCCCGCCGTTCTCAAGCTGATCAAACAGGTGGTGGAAGCGGGCCAGCGGGCCCAGATTCCGGTGGCCATATGTGGGGAGATGTGCGCAGAGCCCATGGCTACCGTATTGTTGTTGGGACTGGGGTTTGATGAGTTCAGCATGAGCTCTGTTTCCATTCCCCAGATCAAGAAGATCATCAGGTCGGTGAACATGGAAGAGGCCAGAGCCGTGGCCCTTCACGCCATTGAGCTGGAGACCGGCCGGCAGATCAAAGCCTATTTGAAGGAGCAGATTGGCAATCTGCACCCTGATTTTTTAACAGCTGATATGACTTGAGCATTTTCGACCTCTGCGGAGGATTGATGGAATTTCCAGTAAGCGCCCAGCAGATTCGTCGTCTGGATGGCGCGAATATTTTTAACCTGCTTATTTCCTTTTCCGATCAGATGGGCGAGGCCATGGAGATCATGCGCCGGGCTCAGATTTCCCTCAGCGGGAGGGCCATCCACAATGTGGTTGTGAGCGGGATGGGGGGATCGGCCATCGGGGGAGATCTGCTGCGCACCTATCTTGTCGACCTCGTTGATCTGCCCATCCTGGTGAACAGGGGATATACGCTCCCGCGCTTCGTGGGGCCCTCCACTCTGGTCTTTGTCTCCAGCTATTCCGGAAACACGGAGGAAACTCTCACCGCTTGTCGGCAGGCCGTCCGGAGCAACTCGCAGATCATCGCCATCACCAGCGGGGGAGAGTTGGCTCGCCTGGCCGCCAGGGAGGGTTTTCCGCTGATTCAGATCCCCTCAGGATATCCGCCTCGGGCAGCCCTGGGATATTCCTTTGTGGCCCTGCTGATGAGCATGTCCAAACTGGGATTTGTTGGCGATCAACAGGAGGGTCTTGGGGAGGCTCAGGAGCTGGTTCGACAAAAGGGCCTTGAATATGATCTCTCTTGTTCCCTGAATGAGAATCAGGCCAAACGGGTTGCCCTGAAGCTCCACGGTAAGCTTCCTGTCATCTACGCCTGGGGTCATCACTTCGAGGCCGTGGCCGTTCGCTGGCGGGGACAGTTGGCCGAGAACAGCAAGCAGCTATCCAGTCATCATCTCTTTCCGGAGATGAACCACAACGAGATCGTCGGCTGGCAGATCCCGGACGATCTGTTGAAGAGGATGGTGGTTATCCTGCTGAGGGATGGGCAGGACCCAAAGTCAATCGGCAAGAGGATGGAGATCACCCGGGAGCTCATCGCTCCCTCAGCCGCCGAGATCATAGAGGTCTGGGCCACGGGCGGCTCCCTTCTGGCTCGTTTGTTTTCCCTGCTTTATTTGGGGGATTTCGTCAGTTTCTACCTGGCGGCGCTCAATGGGGTGGATCCCACTCCTGTTTTGAGGATTGAGGAGCTGAAAAGGAGACTGGCCGGCGACTCATAGAGCCGCCGTGTCGCCCCTTTACAGGAGGAATACCAGTGAAGGCAATTATTCCGGCTGCGGGCATTGGCTCTCGCCTCCGGCCTCATACGCACACCTGTCCAAAAGCCTTGCTGCATGTGGCTGGAAAGCCTATCATCGGCCATATCCTGGACCATTTGGTGGAGTTGGACGTGAATGAAGTGGTCATCGTAATCGGGGCCATGGGCGAGAAGATAAAAACTTACCTGCGCGAGAATTACCAGATGAAAGCTACATTTGTGGAACAGATGGAGCGCAAGGGTTTGGGGCATTCCATCTACCTGGCCCTGCAGGCCACGAAGCCGGAACCGGTGCTTATCGTCTATGGAGACACTATTTTCCAGGGGAACATCGGTGGGGGCATTGATTTTTCCGTGGATGGGTCTCTGGGGGTCAAGGAAGTTGCTGATCCGCGGCGGTTCGGAACAGTGGAGGTGAAGGGTGGCCGGGTCGTCGGGCTGGTGGAGAAGCCGGACAAGCCCACATCGAACCTGGTAATCGTGGGTGTCAATTTCATCAACAACTTCCAGCTGCTCCTGGACTGTTTGAGAAGGATCGTCGAGGAGGATATTAAGACTCGGGGTGAGTATCAGCTCACAGATGCCTTCCAATTCATGGTCGATGAGGGTGCCAACTTGACCACCTTTCCCATCGAGGGTTGGTTTGACTGTGGAAAGCCGGAGACCCTGCTGGCCACTAACAAGCATTTATTAGAAAAGTTCCAGTATGGGGCCGAGATCGAAGGGTCCGTGGTGAAATCGCCCACCTACGTTTCTCCCAGCGCTCAGGTGTACAACTCCATCCTCGGGCCCAACGTCTCAGTGGCAGATGAGGCTATTATTAGAAATTCCATAGTGGAGGATTCCATCATCGGAGAACGGGCCGAGGTCACCAATTGTCTGCTCAAAAGCTGTCTGGTAGGAGACAATGCATTGGTCCAGGGCAAATATACACAATTGAGCGTGGGAGATTCCTCAGAGATCAAATTTTCCACCAGTTGAGTCCTTTCAGGAGAGGAGTATATGGAGAAGCATCTATTCACCTCTGAATCAGTGACCGAAGGCCATCCGGACAAGATCTGCGATCAGATCTCCGATGGCATCTTGGATGAGGTTCTGGACCAGGATCTGGCCGGCAGGGTGGCCTGCGAAACCTTCATCACCTCAGGTCTGATTATTGTGGGGGGGGAGCTCACCACCACATCCTGGGTGGATGTGCCCCAGCTGGTGCGCAATATCGTCGCTGAGATCGGGTACGACCACCCTCGTTACGGTTTCGACGCCGCTTCATGTGCCATCTTAAATGCAATCGGCAAGCAGTCGCCGGACATCGCCCAGGGGGTGAACAGGGGTGGGGCGGGAGATCAAGGGTTGATGGTGGGATATGCCTGCCGGGAAACCCCGCAGCTGATGCCCCTGCCTATCATGCTGGCCCATCGTCTGACTCAAAGGCTGGCCCAGGTGAGGAGAGAGAGAGTCCTGGATTTTTTAGGACCGGATGGCAAAGCTCAGGTCACCGTGGAATACGAGAACGATCAACCTCGTCGGGTAACCACGGTGGTCCTGGCCTGTCAGCACACCAGCGACGTGCTGGACGAGACAGGGGAGAGGATGACCGGGGAGTCCATCGAGCAGATCAGGGAGAAAGTGGTGGGCGCGGTCATCGAGCCTGAGCTTCTGGCCGATGACGCCCAGATTTTGATCAACCGGACGGGCAAATTCGTCATCGGCGGGCCTCAGTCCGATACCGGAATGACCGGTCGCAAGATCATCGTTGATACCTATGGTGGTGCCGTTCCCCACGGGGGAGGCGCTTTTTCCGGCAAGGACCCGAGCAAGGTGGATCGCTCTGCTACCTACATGGCCCGATACATCGCCAAGAACATTGTCGCCGCCGAGTTGGCGGATTCATGTGTTATTCAGCTGGCCTATGTCATCGGCGAGCCCCAGCCGGTCTCGGTGATGATTTCCACGAATGGCACAGGGGTCATGCCCGACGATCGCCTGGAGGAACTGGTCAGGAAGCACTTTGATCTGTCGCCCCGAGGAATCATAGAAGGCCTGGATCTTCTCCGTCCCATCTACCGCCAAACAGCCGCTTATGGTCATTTCGGGCGAGAGCTGCCCGATTTCACCTGGGAGAGAACGGACAGGGTGGGGGAGTTGAAGAAGGGGTAGGGTTGTAGGGGGAAGTCCACCCCACCTGTTGCTCCCTTGGGTCGCAACCCACCACGCTTTAGCGGCACCTGCGGTGCCGCCATTGCAAATTGAAAAATGCAAAGTGCAAATTTTAAAATGATTTTCACTGACAGATCTTTCCCTGATACAACCGGGCTTGATGCGATACATTTTTCACTTTTCATTTTGCATTTTTCACTGCGACCTTCGCAGAAGGTCGTCAAACTGTCCTCCGCTACCCCCTCTGAAAGACCGAAACTCGAATCTCGGTTTTTATCCAGAACCCGGTTTCATAAAGGAGTAACGATCTAATGAAATGTGATATCAAAGACACCCAGTTGGCCGAAAAAGGCAAGCTGCGCATCGAGTGGGCGGCCAAGGATATGCCGGTGCTGAGGCAGATTCAAGCTCGATTTGAAAAGGAACAGCCCCTGCGCGGCGTGAAGATCGGCTGTTGTCTGCACGTGACCACCGAGACGGCCAATCTGATGATTACCATGAAGGCGGGTGGTGCCCAGGTGAACCTGTGTGCCTCTAACCCCCTGTCCACGCAGGATGACGTGGCCGCCTCTCTGGTGGAGCACCATGATATTTCCGTTTTCGCCGTTAAGGGGGAGGATAACGATCGTTATTACGATCATATTCGCAGCGTGCTGGCCACCAGGCCGAGCATCACCATGGACGACGGCGCCGACCTGGTCTCCACCATTCACACGGAGAACAAGGAACTTATTCCCCAGATCCTGGGAGGCACTGAGGAGACGACCACCGGCGTCATCCGACTGCGCAGCATGGAGCAAAAGGGAATTTTGGCCTACCCGATCATCGCCGTAAACGACTCTGATACCAAGCACATGTTCGACAACCGCTATGGGACCGGCCAGAGCACCCTGGATGGCATTCTGCGGGCCACCAACCTCCTTTTAGCCGGCGCCACGGTGGTCGTCTGCGGGTACGGCTGGTGTGGTCGGGGAGTGGCCATGAGGGCGAAAGGGATGGGAGCCCGGGTGATCGTGACCGAGGTAAAGCCGCTTAAGGCTTTGGAAGCGATGATGGATGGCTACCGGGTGATGCCGCTGGCCCAGGCAGCCCCGGAGGGTGATCTCTTCGTGACCCTGACGGGCAACCTGAAGGTGATCCGCGCGGAGCACTTCCAGTTGATGAAGGATGGGGCCATCGTGGCCAACTCCGGTCACTTTAATGTGGAGCTGGATTTGGAGGCCCTGGCCCATCTGGCCAGTCGCCGGAGAGAACTCAGGGAGTTTGTGGAGGAATTTGTCCTGTCTGATGGCCAGCGTATCTATGTGCTGGCTGAGGGGCGCCTGATCAATTTGGCCGCCGCCGAGGGACATCCGGCCTGCGTCATGGACATGAGCTTCGCCAACCAGGCCCTGGCCGCCGAGTATTTGGTTGCCGAGGCAAAGAGATTGGACAAGAGGGTCTATGGGGTTCCCCGGCATATCGATAATCGGATTGCCGAGCTGAAGCTCAGGGCCATGAGCGTGGAAATCGATACCTTGACCCCTGAACAGGAGACCTACCTGGCTTCATGGGAGATGGGTACTTAGCAAAGGAGGTGTGCTGTGAGAAGATGGTTTGTATTCTCCGTGATCCTTTTGGCGATGAGTGGGCTGTATTCAACGGCCCTGGCTCGTCCCATCGGTGTGGGAGTTCTTGCCGGTGCGAACATCCCCATTGTCCAGGATGACGCCGGCAGCGGGTTTCTTTACGGGGCAAAATTGAGAATAGGCGCGACTCCTTTTCTTGCCGTAGAGCCCACATTGACCTTTTTTGAGCAGGGCGATGTCGCCGTCGAGGTGGGGAGGGAGGAAGCTGATCTGGATGGGGGTAAATCCACCGCTCTGGGCATCAACCTGATCATCGGCTCCGTGGGTCCGCCGGCCGGTCTGCGATTCCATGGCATCGTCGGTTTTGCCAGCCACGCCATGAAGCAGGAGGGCACTGAGGACGAGAGCCGGTTCGCCCTGACTTTCGGGCCGGGTTTGGAAGTTCAGGTGGGCGAGAAGTTAGCCCTGGATTTTGAGGTTCTTCTGCACATGATCAGTTTTGCAGATGGAGGGGCGCGCAAGAACCTGGGTTTATCCGGCGGGCTGATCTATTATGTGGGCAATTGAGGTTATTGAGAAGGAGTCGATGCCGATGAAATCCAAGTTAAAATTGGTGACCGCGGGAATCTTGCTGGTGGCTCTCATGGCTTTTGTTTGGCAGTGCACCTCCTGGTTCAGTTCCACCACCCTGCGACTGACCTACTATATAGAAGATGACATCCATTCGGTGGAGAGCGTTGTGGGCAAAGCCGAGATAGATCTCACCGAGCATGAGGATTGGCAGGAGCACCACGATGATGTGAAAGGCATCAACCGGGTCCTGTTTGCCTTTTGGGTGAAAAACCACGGCGATGTTGAGGCCACGGCGCAGTTTTTTATATCAGAGGGCTGTGATCTGAATACGGAGGGGGAGGTCAGGAACGGAGCCACATTGGTTCTGGATGGCATCTCCGTGCCGGCCAACGATTCTATCTACGTCACGGCCAAGAAGAGCTATCGGTATCTCCGCCACTTTGATGAGTTGGAGAAGCGGCTGATAGAGGGGCAGTTCTGCCTGTATTGTATTGCTGAGAACGCCCCTTTTGACATTGAGGTTCCGGATAGTGCAGCGATGGTGATCGATTTTACCTACGCTGTGGACTGGGAATTCTGAGGTCTCAAAGGGCGAAGCCCCCTTTTTTGTTGCAAAATGCCATGTCTTCTGGCAAAATCGGGTTTTTGGAGGCCTTCGTTGATCGTATGCGGTTTTTAAGTTGTTCGGCCCGAAAGCAGCTCAAATGGCCGTTTTTAAGAAAACTGCCCTGGTGATGAAGGCGCACACGTTATTGTTGTGGTGGTTTGGCTGCGCTGGCATGGTCCTTGCTTCAAAGTGCACAGATTCCTTTGACCTGTGCCACACAAAAAAATTGTCTGTGATTCAAAAAAAGTCTTGACAAATTTCCCTGCATATGATAAAATGGTCTTAAGAAGGTGAAGGTATTTAAAAAGAGAGATATATTTCCGCAGGGAGGTGGTGTCTGTAAGTCCGTGTCTTTTAATGCATTTTAATCCGTTTAATACATTTTGTTTCGGTTGTTAAATTGCTCACCTTAAAAGAGATCTGAAAGGAGGTGGAAAGGCGGGAAAGTTATTATCCCGTTGTAGCTGTTGATGCTGAGTGTCCACGCTTAAGGAGGTTCGATAATGGTAAGAAAAGTATTGTTTGCGATTTTAATCGGCGTTATCCTGACCAGCGGGTGGGCTTACGCCACTGTCTGTGATAAAGAAGAGGCTAAATCTGAAAACCGCTATGTCATCACGGCGAAAGTGGTGGATGAGACCTATGGTGTCAGGGATAACGAAGTACACCAGTTCGATGCCCAAAGGACTCCCTGGGTCAGGCATGGTTCCAAGGCCGTGGTTTTTGACACCATCGCCTGGTTTAGCGCTGAGGGTCCCAGTTGGAACGATGAAGTGATGGTTACGCCCTGGGATAAGATAGACGCCACGGATATCCCCAGCACCTGGCATGTTGACGACTTCAAAGTCTGCAGTGACGACAGCGCTTGGTGGTCTGGCGATCCCAGCATAGGCTCCCAGGGTGGATACTTGGACGACTGGTGGCAGCAGCTGGACACTCCGGCCATAGTTGATATAAGCGACAGCACGTTCCTGATTTACGATCAGTGGCTGAAGTGTGAGCCCGGCGAGGGCTCAGACCATGGCTGGGATGGCTACCAGGTGCGGGTGTCCACCGACTACCCCGGTTTCGCCGACAGCACTTACCTCGAGATTAAGCCTTACAAGGTGGCCGATGACAGCTCCTACTATACGCATGCCCAGAACGGTGAGTGGGACAGCCTGTATGCTATGGGCTACCATGGGTCAACCGGTGGCGGTTTTGGCACTCCCGATGAACTTGCTTGCTCGGGGAAGATATTTGATCTCCGCGGTTTAGAGGGCGACACCATCTCGGTGCGCTTCATCTTTGCCTCCGACCCGGCATACAATACTTTGGACGCGGACTCCCTGTTCGGCCTGATTCTGGATGACATCCTGGTGGTGGAGGGGATGGACTCCTTGACTCTGGCCACTCTGCCGGAGCCTCTGGGAGGAGACACTCTGTTCTTCGAGGATGGCGAGAGCCTGCCGCACCAGATGATCCCCTCTATTCCCCTAGCCACGGGAAGCTGGTGGTGGCTGGCCTTTGGTGGATATACCGGCGCATATAAGGCCATGGATTCCGACAGTATGACCAGCCGGTACGTACCCGACATGGAGGACATGCTGGTCTCGCCCAAGATCGCCAAGGCCGATTTGG
>DAOVRJ010000003.1 GCA_030628225.1 Candidatus Zixiibacteriota bacterium
TATCAGCTGGGACAACAATTCTTGCTCTGACCTTGCCATTCACCTGGATAACAACGGTAACTTCAAGTTTTTTTAAGAACTTTGGATCGTAGCTTGGCCATTTGTTAAGAAAAACGCTTTGTTTGTGTCCTAGAGCTTGCCATAGCTCTTCAGCTAAATGAGGAGCAAATGGAGAAAGCAGCAATACTAAAGTCCTAGAGGCTTCATCAAGAAATTTTTGGTTTCGTTTTGGCAAAGGAGTTTCTTTAAGATATATGTATAAAGCGTTGACAAACTCCATAAGCCTGCTAATGGCTGTGTTAAAGTGAAATCGGTCAATGTCTTGACCAATTTGTTGAATAGTGTAATGCATGACGCGATTCAAATCGTCAGAGAAGGGATCGGATCCAGAGCTTTTCTCTTGACGAATTTGATGGACCAATCTCCAAATACGGTTAAGGAATCTATAAATCCCCACAATGCCCTCGTCACTCCAATCTCCCCCATCTTGATAAGATCCCATGAACATCAAGTACATGCGGAAAGTATCAGATCCATACTGATTTATAAATTGGTCCGCGCTGACCACATTGCCTCTTGACTTGGACATCTTGGCGCCGTCTTTGGTGATGGTTCCCTGATGGATAAGTCTGCTGAAAGGCTCATCGAAATGTATATGACCCATGTCATGCAGGACCTTTGTCACGAAACGGGCATAGAGCAGGTGCATGACGGCGTGCTCTGCACCACCGACATATTGATCTACCGGACACCATTTCTTGACCAGATCAGGATCAAAAGCGCTTTCGCTGCGGTAAGGGCTCAGGTATCTCATAAAGTACCAGGAAGAGCATACAAAAGTGTCCATGGTATCCACCTCACGGCGCCCAGGAGCACCGCAGCGTGGACAGGCTGTACGAACAAAGGCGGGATTCGTGGCTAAAGGTGATTCTTCTGTTCCCTTGGGGGTGAAATCCACATCTTTTGGCAGCAAAACCGGAAGATCTGCTTCGGGAACAGGTACGATGCCACAGTCCTCGCAGTACACGATGGGAATTGGCGCGCCCCAGTATCGCTGCCGGGAGATCAGCCAGTCCCTCAGCTTGTAATTCACGCACCGCCTTCCGATTACCGCTTTCTCCAGGGCATCGGCGATCCCCTGCCAGCCCTCTTCAGAACTCAATCCATCAAAATCAGCGGAGTTGACCATGACCCCAGATTCTACGAAGGCCTCCTTCAGGGTTCTCCCCTCCCCCGCTCCGCGGGGCCTGATGACCTCCCGGATGGGCAGATCGAATTTTTTGGCGAACTCGAAATCGCGCTGGTCATGAGCTGGAACAGCCATGACAGCGCCGGTTCCGTAAGTGAGCAAGACATAATCGGCGATCCAGATGGGTATTCTTTCATCGTTAATTGGGTTGATGGCATAAACGCCTGTAAACACCCCCGTTTTCTCCTTTTCCGTCGAAGTTCGCTGAATTTCGCTTTCTCGTCTAGCTTTTTCGACGTAGTCGAAAACCTCTCCTTTGTGCTCCGCCTTGGTCAGCTCCTGGACCAACGCATGTTCAGGGGCCAAAACCATATAGGTGACACCAAAAAGTGTATCGGGTCTGGTGGTAAAAACGGGTATCTTCTGTTCCGACTCCGCAGCCCTGAAGATAACTTCAACGCCCTCGCTGCGACCGATCCAGTTTCTCTGCATGATTTTGGTCTTCTCCGGCCAGTCGATTCTGGCCAGATCCTCCAGAAGTCTGTCGGCATATGCGGTGGTCTTGAAGAACCACTGCTCCAGATCCTTGTGTGTAACAGATTCTCCGCAGCGCTCACAGTATCCCTCCACCACCTGTTCGTTTGCCAAAACCGTCTTGCAGCTGGGACACCAATTCACAGGTGCTTTTTTCCGCTCAGCCAACCCCTTTTTATACAGCTGGAGGAAAAGCCACTGGGTCCAGCGATAGTATTCCGGAGAGCTGGTGTCGATCTCCTTATCCCAATCGTACATGGCTCCTATAGCTTTGAGCTGTTTCCTGATCTGGGAGATGTTCTCGGTGGTACTGATAGCCGGGTGTACCCCGTGGGAGATAGCGTAATTTTCGGCCGGCAGGCCAAAGGCGTCGTATCCCATTGGTTCAAACACATTAAAACCACACAATCGCTTATAACGAGCCCATGTATCTGTGGGGCCATAATTATACCAGTGTCCGGTATGGAGCTTTTCTCCAGAAGGATAGCTGAACATCACCAGGCAGTACAGCTTGCGGCGTTCATCGTTTAGGTCTACCTTGTTCAAACCGTGTTCTTCCCAGTAATTTTGCCATTTCTTCTCGATCGCTCTAAATGGATAACCTGCCATTTAACTCTCCCTTAAGACTCCCCTTTTCCTGACCAGTTAACTTAAACTATGGATAGATTCTGGATAAAAGCCTGGGAAATGGGATCGTCTCACGAAGATGGGATCGTCCACAGATCCAGGCTACCGTTCGCTCAATTCCCAGGCCAAACCCGGCATGGGGTACGCTGCCATATCTGCGAAGATCCAAATACCATTTGAAAACCTCGAAAGGCAATTTATGCTTTTTTATCTTTTTCTCCAATTCATCCAGCTTGTCTTCCCTCTGTCCGCCGCCGATGATCTCCCCGTATCCCTCGGGGGCCAAAACATCCAGGCATAGAGCCAATTGGTGGTTCTGGGGATCTGTCTTCATATAAAAAGCCTTGCTCTTTAAAGGATATCGATGGATGATAATTGGCTTGTCGAACTCGTTGGACAGTATGGTCTCGTCTGCAGCCCCAAAATCCTCCCCCCATTTAAAATCTATCCCTTTTTCCTGGAGAATCTGCACTGAATCGTCGTAGCTGATGCGCGGAAACGGCTTGACGACTTTGCCTAGTTTTTCCAGGTCTCTCTCCAGGAGAATGAGCTCTTTCTCTTTATTCTTCAGCACTCTTTGGACAAGATAGGTGATAAAATCCTCGGCCAGATCCATGGTGTCCGCCAGATCGTAAAAAGCCATCTCCGGTTCCACCATCCAGAACTCTGTGAGATGACGTCGTGTTTTTGCTTTCTCCGCGCGGAAAGTGGGCCCAAAACAGTACACCCGGCCAAATGCCATGGCCGCAGCTTCATTGTAGAGCTGCCCGCTTTGGGTCAAATAGGCTTGTTCGCCAAAATATTCCGTTTCGAAAAGTGCAGTGGTTCCCTCGGATGCATTGGGGGTAAAAATAGGCGCGTCGACGAGGACAAATCCGCGTTCATGGAAAAAATCCCGGCAGGCGCTGATGATCTCATCCCTTACCAGCAGGATGGCATGTTGTTTGGATGATCTAAGCCACAGGTGGCGATGGTCCATTAAAAAGGCCGTTCCGTGTTCTTTGGGGCTAATTGGATACTCCTCGGCGATCTGGATAAGCTCGATTCTACGAATGGCCAGCTCATAACCCCCAGGTGCCCTATGATCTTGCCGAACAACACCATTGACCTTCAAGGAAGACTCCTGAGTAAGCCGATCGAACAGTGAGAAAGTGCCCTCATCCGCATCGTCTTTGAACATAACTCCCTGCAAAAGTCCAGTTCCATCTCGTAAGGTCAAAAACCTCAGTTTTCCGCTGGATCTCTTGTTGTAAAGCCAACCCTTGATGGACACCTCTTTGCCCACATATTGGCCAATTTCGTTGATATAGGTCTGAATCATCTGCTAAAAGCTCCTTCGAATTTCCGTATGGTGAAAAACAACCAATTGCTTTTCACCTAGCTCACCAGCAAAAGGGGAAGTTCTATCTTTCGCAGAACCTCTTCGGTGGTGCTGCCCAAAAGCGCCTCTCTCAGTCGTTTATGCCCATGGACTCCCATAATAACCAGATCGACTTCTTCTGTCCTGCAGGTTCGAAGGATTTCCTCCCCCGCCCTCCCCTTACTCACCTTTGCGCTCAGTTTTAGCTCAAAAGGACGCAGGTATTCTAGAGCCTCATCTATAGTTTTTCTGCCCGACATGGAGTCGCTATCAGCAGCTAGCACGATGAGCGGACTTTTCATACGCAAGGCGAAATCAGCGGCTATCTGCAGCGCATGATTGGCCTGAGGGCTACGATCGTAGGCCAGCATCATCTTTCGAATGGCTCTGTATTCCTTAGGTAAGACCAATATGGGTTTATTAGCCTCGCGAACAGTTCCATCTAATGTTGCCCCCATCTGTTTCCGACCCCACGGTGCATATTCACCCCTACGCCCCATGATGATTAAATCGACCATACGAGCTTGCTCGCAGATGACCTCCACCGGTGAACCAGCGATTTTAGTGCTGACGAACTCCACTTTTGTCTTACGGGCTTGCTGAGCGCACTTTTTAAGAACTTCCTCGGCCTTTTCCTCCAGGATCTTTTGGGTTTCCTTTTGATAGCTAGCGGTGGGAATCATAGGCAAAAAGCCGTCGGCCCCGATGTAGACGGCCCATTTGAATATGCGAATATCCACAATGGTCAAAAAGCGCAGAAAGGCACCGTATTTCTGGGCCAGTTGAATGCTCTGCCGCACCACGCTGTTGCTGTAAACAGAGCCGTCCACCGTGGCCAGTATGCTTTTGATCATGACTTTTTTGCGCCTATACTTTGCGTAATATGGCGTAAGCGATTTTTGAAGCATGCAGATTGATCTGGTGCAGATCCCCGATGAGATCCATGTGAACGGTGGTGGTATCCAGAGATTCTTTTAGGCCTTGATGGAGACGGTCTATGTGCGCACGATGCAGCCGGTTTTGTTCCAGAGACAGTCTCTTGCGTCTTTCGATGGTCTTTTGGGACAAGTTATTATCCCAGGCAGCGAAAGCGTTTATGGCCATCTGCAGGGTGGTAACAACCTCAGAGTGAAATTGGGTGATCTCACCGAAGCCCTCATCGGAGAAATAAAAGGGCTGAGCGATTTTTCTCTCGGCGTAGACCATGAGATTTTTGCTGACCAGATCCCCAATCTGCTCCAGCTCGCTGGTGATAAACAACAGGGCAATTTCTTTCTCCACTTGCTCGCTGGTTAGCTCTTTCTGAGAGAGCTTAGTTAAATAATGTGTTATGCGTTCCTCCAGAAGATCCACCCGGTTATCCTTTTTCACCAAGTCGCGGCGTAGCTGTTCGTCGTTATCCTTGTAAACGTTCATAGTTTTCTTGACCATCTCAAATACGATATCGGCCATTCTCAAAATCTCTCGGGTGGACTGACCCAAGGCCAAATCTGGCGTTTCCAGGAGCGTCTCTTCCAGGTATTTGGGGGCAAATTCCCTGGCAGGTAGCTCTTTTTTCGGCAAAAGCGCGGAGATCACAGCTCCATACGGTCGAATGAAAGGCACGAAAAGTATGGCCATTCCCACGTTGAAGAAGGCATGGACGTTGGCAATCTGTCGGGGGATCTCTCCAGACGTTCTGGCTATCAGATCGGCAACAGGGCCGATGAAGGGATAGAAAAGGATGACGCCGACGATTTTAAAAAGTGTATGGCCCCAGGCAACCCTTTTGCCAGCGACATTGGATCCTAGGCTGGCCAAAAGGGCCGTGGCACAGGTTCCCACGTTGGCTCCCAGCACCAAAGGTATGGCGGACTCCAGATTCATCAGGCCCTGAAAGGAAAGGCTGAGCACCAATCCCAGAGTGGCGGCACTGCTCTGTACGATGGCTGTAAAAATGGTGGCCAGCAATATTCCCAGCAGGGGGTTTTCCCCCACCTTGAGGATTGCATCGGTAATATGTGGATAGTACCTCAGCGGAGCCACCGAATCGGACATGACCTTCATACCGAAGAAAATCAGCCCAAAGGCCAGAATGACCCCCCCGACTCGATAACCGCGGCTCTCCTTATTTAAGAGGGTGAGCAAAAAACCAATGGTTAGGATGAGCAGGGCGTAATCGGAAATCCGAAAAGCTATCAACTGCACGGTCACTGTGGTGCCGATACCTGCCCCTAGTATGATACTCAGGCTCTGCAATAAGGTGATCAGGCCGATGCCGGCAAAGCTGACCAGCATCACTGTGGTGGCACTGCTGCTCTGTAAGGTCACCGTAGACAATGCTCCCACGCCGACGCCCTTGAACCTGTTGCTGATCAGCCTGCCGATGATATAGCGCAGACGGTTTTTGGCTATGCTCTGCAGATGTTCTCCACCCAGCCTTAACCCAAACAGGAAGAGGCTAAGACCACCCAAAAGGGTGAAGAAAGATATTATTGTGAAATATTCTCTGTCCACTGGAACCTTGTTTCTCCCAATCTCATAGTACCAAAGGAAAAGCCCCCAGCTTTGGCGATGACCACCTCGTAACCCATCTGGGGGCTCAGCAAAAGCCGTTTTTTACACGGATGTCGTCTTCCATTTTCAGAGACGGACCCAATTCTATCACGTAGATGAGGACTCCTGATTATCTGGAGATTTGTCCTCTTCTGGCGAATTCTCAGAAGGGGGTGGCTTTTGCTCACTCTGTTTAGCAGAATCCTGCTGTTCTTCGGCAGAGGATTCGTCCTCATCGGAGAGAACCTTGGTCGCCTTTCCCATTTCCTTTGCTCCGGCAACTTCCCCCATGGTCATCGATTTCACGGGATGTTTTGCCAAATAGGATTCCAGCTCAGTCTTTTCGTGATCCTCAAAATAGGCCTTGGCGCTGAGGATGATCTTTCGGTTGCTCAGATCGAACTCGATGACCTTCAAGGGAATCTCTTCTCCTACCGAAAAAGCCTCAGCGGGTTTGCGGATATCAGGTCGGCCCAGTTGGGTAAGGGGAACAAATCCTTCTACAGATTCAGGCAATTCGACGATGACGCCACGTTCTAAAAGCCGCAGGATGGTTCCCTGAACGTTGGTTCCCACTGGATATACCTCGGACAGGTGCTCCCAAGGATCCTCGATGAGCTGTTTGTATCCCAGAGAAACACGTCGGTTGTCCTTGTCGATATTCAGGATGGTCACCTCAACTTTATCGCCTTTCTTCAACACCTCACTGGGGTGATGAATGCGACGGGTCCAGGAAAGATCGGAGATGTGCACGAGCCCATCAATTCCCTCCTCAATTTCCACAAAGGCACCGAAGTTAGTGAGATTCCTAACCCTTCCCGTCACGCGAGAGCCGATTTGGTGGCGCTCTTCAAGCGTTAACCAAGGGTTCTGCTGAATCTGCTTCAGTCCAAGAGAAATCTTCTCCCCCGCTTTGTCCACCTTAAGGACCACAATCTCAACCACATCTCCTATGGCCACAACTTTCGAGGGATGACGAATATGTTGTGTCCAGGACATCTCGGAGATGTGGATAAGTCCTTCAATCCCCTTCTCCAATTCGACAAAAGCTCCGTAGTCGGTAATGCTAACCACCTTACCTCGAACTTTATCCCCAACGGGATATTTCTCCTCTACATTCTCCCAGGGATAAGGAGTGAGCTGTTTTAACCCAAGGGATATACGCTCTCTCTCCTGTTCAAAATTGAGGACTTTGACCTTGAGCACATCGCCTATGGCCACCAGTTCAGATGGATGACTGACCCGTCCCCAGGACATATCGGTTATATGCAATAAACCGTCGATACCTCCCAGATCGATAAAGGCTCCAAAATCGGTGATGTTCTTAACCGTGCCCTCGCGAACTTGACCCACCTCTAACTCTTTGATAATTAGAGCCTTGGCCTTCGCCCTCTCTTCCTCCAAGACAACTCTTCGTGAAATAACGATGTTCCTTCTCATCTTGTTGAGTTTAATAATCTTGAAGGCAAATGTTTCGCCTATTAATTGGTCTAGATCTGGAACCGGACGCAGGGCCACCTGAGATCCGGGGAGAAAAGCATCTACCCCAAAAAGGTCCACAACCATTCCGCCTTTGATCCGCCTGAGGAGACGTCCTTCAACTAGCTCTCCATTATCATAGGCATTCTTGATGTTGTCCCAGACCCTCATGAAGTCTGCCTTCTGTTTGGAGAGCACAAGCTGTCCATCCTGGTTCTCTATGCTTTCCAGATAAACATCGAATTCATCGCCCACTTTCACGTTCAGGGGTTCTCCAAACTCGATGATAGGAATAATCCCCTCCGATTTGAACCCCACATCCACAAGAGCATCGGTTTCGGAAACCTGGATGATCTTGCCCTTGACGATCTCGCCCTCCCGGATGTCGCGCATAGTTTCCTCGTATGCCTGGAGCATCTCGGCGTATTCCTCCTCGGAATACTCCTCCTCGTCATCATAAAAATATTGTTTTGTGGCAGGTTCAACATCTTCTTTGATCTCTAACTGCTCCTTTGGCTCGGGGGTGGCGACCTTAACGTTCTTCGGTTTAGGTGCGGTTTCTTCTTTTTTAATTGTCTTCTTGCGCGAAACAGACTTCTTTGGTTTAGTCACCCGCGATTTTGCCTCTTTGGGTTCACCTCCTTTCTTAGTTTTGTTTGTCTTCTCCTCCTCTGCGGAGGGTTGGGTTGGTTGAACTTCTTCTGGCAACATCATCTTCCTCTTTCCCCTTTCTTTATTAAATTTCGGCTCCTAAGAGCCGATAATAATCTTATTACCTCGTTTTCATTGAGACCTGCAGAGTACCGATCCGATGCATTATTTCCTGGACAACCTTTCGATACGCCGATTTATCCTTTTCAAGGTTTTCCATCCAGCTCCATGGAATTGGAGGACCGAAGCTAACTGTCAACCTGCTTTTCCTTAAGATTGTCTTACGCAACTGATTAGAGCCACTGATATATGCCGGTACTATTGAAACCCGTCCTTCTATAGCAAGTTTTCCCACTCCCGGTTTCCCATTGAGCAGAGTGTTTCCAGGCCCTCTGGTGCCCTCGGGAAATAGCAAAACGGCATTGCCTTCCCTGAGAAGTTCGGCGATTCGCCGGAGAGCAGCCCGATCTGCCCTACCCCTGCTGACCGGAACCGTATTGTAAGCCCTTATCACACGGGCAAAAAGGCGATTTCTAAACAGTTCTTTCTTGCCCAGATAGTAAACCTCCCTCGGAATGGCCGCTCCAACTACGGGAGGATCCATCAAACTGATGTGATTGCTGGCTATGATGATCGCTCCATCGGATGGGATCATCTCCTGACCTTGCACCCGAAAGCCAAATAGAGCCTTTAAAACCGCATTTATAAATCGCCAGGACCATTTATACAAAGGCCTCATGGCTAATCCCATTAAGTTTATGGGCTAGGTGTCTGCCGGCAGCTTGTCCAGAATTTCTTTAAGAACCTCTTCGATGGACAGCTTTGTGGTGTCTATGACAATGGCATTTTCCGCCTGCCGCAGAGGAGCCACCTCTCTGCGGCTGTCGTCGCGATCCCTTTGGCGCATCTGGCTCTCCAGTTGTTCCATGTCCACATCGCCACCCCAGCTTTTCATCTGCAGATAGCGTCGCCTCGCCCTTTCATGGACTGCAGCGGTGATGTAAAATTTGACATCGGCATCGGGCAAAACGACCGTGCCTATATCTCGCCCCTCCATTACTACACCGCTTACACGAGCCAGACCTCTTTGCTTTTCTACCATAGATGCGTGCACATTCGGGTAGGCTGAAATTCGCGATGAAGCCATGTCGATCTGTGGAGTGCGAATTTCTTCGGTTACATCCTGTTCATCAATCAACACACGATACGCCCATTTATCCTGGGGATCAGTTTTTAGAAAGCGAATCTGGCACTCTTGAGCCAATTGCCCCAGGCCATCCTGGTTTTCCACATTCACACCCTTTTGCTCAGCGAGGACGGCCAGGGCTCGGTACATGGCCCCGGTATCCACGAAGAGGCATCCTAAAGTTTCGGCCAGAAGCATCCCTACAGTTCCTTTTCCACTGCTGGCCGGCCCATCAATGGCCACTATAAGCCGGGAATGACTCATTGCTGTTTCCCCCACAGAGTGGCGATGATTTGTAGAGTCTCCGTGGACATTCTATTTACCTCCCGGCCGACCTCAACCTCTTAACCTCATTGGTGGAGAGGTGTCGCCACTGACCGCTACTCAATCCCTCGGTATTTATACCGGCGAAAATCATCCTGCGCAGGCTGATCACCGGATGACCGATAGCCGCTAACATTCGTTTCACCTGTCGTTTCTTCCCGGTGGTAAGTTCCAGGTAAATTTCGCTGTGATCCGCTTTCCGATATAGCAATTTCGCCGTTGTTGCCCGGGATATTCCGTCATCGAGCTGGATGCCTTTCAAGAGGTTTTTAAGCTTACGATCATCGACAATTCCAATTACCTTAGCTTGATATCCTTTGATGATTTTGTGGCTGGGATGGGTCAGACGATGGGCCAACTCCCCGTCATTTGTTAGTAACAACACTCCTTCTGTGTCATAATCAAGACGACCAACCGAAAAGACACGGCTCTTAATGCTATCCAGAAGATCGAAAACCGTGGATCTACCTTGAGGGTCAGCAGAGGTCACCAGGTAGCCAGCGGGTTTGTTCAGTAAAAGATAGAGCCGAGTCTTTTCTGCGGAAACCCTCACCCCGTCAAGAAAAACCTCGTCCCTTTCTGGGTTAACGCGCAGGCCCAGCTCTTTTACGCATTGCCCATTAACCTGGGCTCGACCCTCCAGGATGTATCGATCCGCCTGACGTCTGGATATTCCCCCGTGCTGGGCCAAGAATCTGTTCAACCGCTCCTTCGTATTCGGTCACCACACCCTCTGCCGCTTTCGGACTTTCTGTTAAAGAACTAAGCTCGCCTTTGGCAGGAAGATCCGTGATTTTATTAAGCCCGAAATAGCGCAAAAACTCATCCGTTGTCCCGTAAAGCAAGGGTCGTCCTACAGAGATCTTTCGACCCTTAACGGTAATTAGCTTTTTTTCCAACAGTGTATTCAGAACGCCATCTATGCAAACGCCGCGAAGACATTCTATCTCAGCGCGAACGATTGGCTGTTCATAGGCGATTATAGCCAGTGTTTCCAGTGCCGGCTGTGAAAGTCGGGAGTGAGATCTGCAGCGAAAAAGTTCTCGGACCCATGGAGCGTACTGAGGACGCGTGCAGATTTGATATCCACCGGCCAGCTCCAAGATCTGAAAGCTGCGCCCGCTCTGATCGTATTGTTTCTTCAGGCTCTCGATGGCTTCTTGGATCTGCCGAACATCCGTCTCCTTGATGATCGTCTGTAAAATTCCCACTGATAATGGTCGATCGGAGGCGAAAAGCAGAGATTCTACGATACCCTTGGTTTGATTCATGAGCTGTTTTGGAAAGGATGATGGTAATCTCTAGCGACGCTCTTAATGTAGATCCAAATTTGACCGAAAGCTCGCTGCTGCTTGACAGAGACAAGCTGAGCTCGCATTAGCTCTAAGAGAGCCAGGAATGTGACTACCATAGCTGTGTTACGGGAGTCGGATCGAATCAAGTCTATAAAAGGAACTTTTTTTCGACTATGCAGAATAGTCAAAATATGATCAAAACGCTCCTTTACCGTATATTCGTCGAGTTCTACTTGGTGAGATTCCGCGAGCGACTCTTTTTCTACAATGTTCTTAAAGGCATCAATTAATTCGAAAAGACTTACATCTATGAGATCCTGCTCTGCTTCTTGCTCCGCCCACTCGGGCTCACCTGGCCGGGCATAAAGCAGGGTGCTCTGTTGTTCCTTCTCTCCCAGCGTCTGGGCTGCAGTCTTAAAAAGGCGGTATTCCAAAAGCCTGTTCACCAGTTCCTGACGGGGATCTTCCGGAAAGGAATCGTCCGTTTTGTCAGGCTGAGGCAACAACATCCGTGACTTGAGCGACATCAGGGTGGCAGCCATAACCAGAAAATCAGCAGCCACATCCAGTTGGAGAAGACGCATGAGCTTGAGATATTCTAGATACTCTGCGGTAATCCGGGCAATGGGAATGTCGTAGATATCAATTTGATCTTTATGAATCAAAAACAACAATAGATCCAAAGGGCCTTCGAAAAGGGGAAGTTTCACCTGATAACCGGTAACAGTTCTCCTCTTCTCAACGGTCATCGTTCTACCTTGAGTCATCGGCAGAACCCCCTATCTAATATCACCGGATCTGCATAGCCTCTTTCACCTGATCCATAGTTTCACGGGCAATGACGCGAGCTTTTCCAGCACCATCCTGAAGAATTTCTTCCACTTGAGAGATATTTGATTCCAGGATACGTCGCTTTTCTCGCATGGGACTTAAAAAATCCGTGATCTTCTTGATCAGGTTTTTTTTGTCGGCAACACAACCCAGTTTGCCACTGCGGCAAGCTCGCTCAATCTGATCTATTTCCCCAGGGTTGAACTTCTTGTGATATGTAAAGACCGTACAGATCTCTGGATGTCCAGGATCGGAGATGTGAATTTTTTGAGGATCGGTGATGGTGGACATAATCTTTTTCTTGATCTGATCCGGCTCATCAGCCAACTGGATGGTGTTGCCCACCGATTTGCTCATCCGATTTCCGTCGGTGCCGGGAAGGCGACTAAAAGGTGTCAGCAAAGCCACTGGCTCCGGGAAGGTTTGCCCATATAAATTATTGAAACGCCGGGCTATTTCCCGAGTTAACTCAATATGAGGAGCTTGATCCTCCCCCACGGGCACCGCATTGGCCTTGTATATGAGAATATCGGCAGCCTGCAGAACGGGATAGCCCAGAAGGCCATAGCTTATATTTTCCCCCAGATGAAGATCTTTTATAACCTCTTTCAAAGTTGGATTTCGCTCCAGCCGCGCACTGGTGACAAGCATAGAGAACATCAGGTGGAGCTCTGCATGTTCGGGAACATCAGACTGGACGAATATTAAGCTTTTCTCAGGATCGATGCCGGCGCAAAGCCAGTCTATAGTCATGTCCAGGATGTTTTGGCGAATGTCCAAGTTTTTCTCAAAACCCGTCGTCAGGGCATGCCAGTTGGCCACCATGTGAAAGTTTTCATACTCGTCCTGAAGACGTACCCAGTTTTCCAAGGCACCGGCAAAATGCCCCAGGTGTAATTTTCCGGTAGGCCTCATCCCACTTAATATTCTCTTCTTAGCCATAATTTCCTTAAAAAACCAGGGGGTCCATTACCAATTATTCCATGAACAAATAACGACACCAGCGTTGATCTGATATACCGATGAAACATCTTATGAAGGTTAGATAATTTGGTCTGCGTGGTCTACGCAACAAGACCATCCCCGCTTCCTCCGGTGTTTGCTGTCCCTTTCTGTTATTACAACGGGCACAGGCACAGACCAAATTTTCCCAACTGTCTGCTCCGCCTTGATTTTTAGGTATAACATGATCCAGCGTCAGCGGCTGGCGCTTTTGGCCACAATATTGACATCTATAACCATCGCGTTTGATGATGTTTTTTCGCGTAAGCAGAATCTTTTTTCTGGGGATCGCGATATACATGAAGAGTCGGACAACACTGGGCATGGGATAAGTTTTCGATACGGTGTGTATCTCCAGCGCATCCCGCTCAACTATTTCAGCTTTGCCCAAAAATACCAGCACGATGGCTCGCTTTGTAGTACAGATACTAAAAGGCTCATAGTTTTGATTTAGCACCAGAACATAACCGTTTAGCATCAGCATTCGCCAAGCAAACCTCTCACAACTCTCCTGGCCCCAACGTATTTAGCACGCAGGAAAGCATCGTAATCATCTGCGGATGGCTCCAGGCTGCCGGTCCTGACGTAGCCAAGACAATGAATGAATTTACCGCCCTGGATATGAATAGTTACATGAGTTATTCTGTCACTATCTTGTGGTCGAAAGAAAAGAAGATCTGCCGGCATTAAATTCTCTCGGCAGGAAACCTCTTGACCACTGGAGAATTGCTGGTGAGCATCACGCGGCAGTTGAAATCCATTGAGCCCAAAAACGGTCTGCACAAACCCTGAACAGTCAAAACCTTTGGGAGTTGCCCCCCCCCACATATAGGGAAGACCTGTGAAACTTCGTGCTGTTCTGATAATCTCCTCTGAACTACCCCCTCCCATATGTATCAGATCTGCCCGATCAGAGATGTCTCTGTTGGCAATCCAACCATGGCGTCCATCTGGCAGGGCCACCTGATTCCACCGATCGCCCTTTCCAACCAAGAGGAGCTCCGTTCCCATTACCACATCGCTTACCGGGATCGATGTTTTTTGCCGTCGAGACAGAATTAAAGCTACCTGGGAGCTGACCATCACTTTGCGGCTATTTGCCCACTGGTGAACCAATTCTTCTTTGCATAGTTGCAAGAGCGGTTCGTTAATCCAACCCACATACCCATCTGGTAGACGCACCTTATACCAGTCCTGATGCTGATCTAACAACTCCAGGGCCATTCCCATTATGGTTTGAGTCACCTGTTCCGCTCTCAGATCAGGTTCCCTACGAACATCGGCAACGCTGACCTTGACCAATGCCCACGAGCTCAATTCTAAAATCTCCGCAGGATATTAATAGCCCTAATTCCATTCAAATTACAACATTAATTCTGTATTGTCAACGCTTTTTTGGGCTTTTCAGGATCAAAAGAGTCCCCGATGGAAACTGGGGACTTAATTTTCGTTTAGCAAGTGAAATCAGCGCCATCAATCCCAAAACTCCCAGGAAAGCCCTCCATAAAAAGCCCTGCCAGGAAGAGGATAGCCCGAGCGAAGAAAATATTTCTCATCTCCTAAGTTCTCTGCCAACAGATAAATCTGGAAATTACTGAGTATACGCGCGGTCACCTTTCCGTTGTACAGGAAGTTTGAGTTCAGTTTCTGTCCCTCATTAGCGTCTGCGTACCGGACCCCCATATATTCAATGCCCAACCTGGCAGTTACATCCAGCTCATTTCGAATCAGATTCATGCCATACTGCACATAGCCAGCTATCTTATGCTGCGGTTGATAGGGCAAGCGCCTGTCCAGTAAATCGTCTTTAGCATCCAGGAAAGCATATGTCAATGAAGACTGCAGTCGATCAAGATACTTCACAGTGACCTGGCCCTCAAAACCCTTAATGATGGCCTGCGACTTGTTCACGGGCATCCAGCAGCCGTAGACATAGCTTTCGTCCACATTGTCCCATTGTATGAGATCGCTAACTTCCCGGCGGAAAAAGCATCCGTTCCCGGTGAACAGGCCGGCTTGTATCCGCCCTCCGATCTGAAAAGCCACCGCCTTTTCGGGCTTAACGTCTACGTTGCCGCTTTCCCCGTAATCTAACTTTCCGTCCAGATCATAATCGATATTGCTCTTAGGCCAATAGAGATCATTGAAGGTCGGGGTCCTGTATGAGCGCCTAAAGGAGGTAAAAAGGGAAGCGTGGTTTCCAGCCAACCAGGTGATGGTCAGGTCGGGGCAGAACTGATCGTCGAATTTCTCATGGTAGTCATATCGACCGGCGAGCCTAAACTTTACATTACTACGTAATGTCAGTTCTTCCTGAAGGAACATGGCCCCGCGATACAGGTCGTGGCAGCCGTTTTCCGAGGAATCAAGGCGTCTGTTCTGGATCTCCCCCCCAACCGTCATTTTATGGGCGCTGCCAAAGGAAAAGCTATTTTGGAGTTCGATTCCGTAAATCCATCGCCTGTGTTTTGCCTCGGTGAAGAAATCAGGGTTTTTATACTCCTGTCGGCTGTAGTTTCGGTAGATGATTGAGCGAAAGCTATTTTCTAAGCCCTTACAGAACTGCAGGGTGATGGCCTGATTCCAGTTTTGATCCTCCTGGTGTGCGTTTGGAGTGGGCATTATGTCCATGCCGGGAACGCCAAGATCTGCATCATAGAGATGTGTTCTATATGTAATAAGCCCCTTTTCGCCCAAGGAACAGCTGAGCTTACCGGTCATATGCCGTCCCTCGAAGTCGCTGTTATCTCTGAAGCCAGCGGATTTTATTGATGAACCCATGAGGTTGAGACCAAAACGCTGACCAAACAGTCGAGCAAATCGAGCGGCGACTTTTTCCAGATCGCCAGCCCCTTTCTGGTATTTTATATGCGTTAAAGGCCTTTCATAGATGGTGGATCGAGTAATGATGTTGACTACGCCCCCCAGAGCATCTGCCCCGTACAGAGAAGAAACCGCCCCTCGAACCACCTCTATACTCTGCACATCTTCCAGGGGAATAAGATTCAGATCAAACCCACCGAGTTGAATATCGTTGATTGGTACCCCGTCTATCATGATCAATACCTGTCCGGAAGTGCTGCCGCGCAAGCTC
This sequence comes from Candidatus Zixiibacteriota bacterium, assembly GCA_030628225.1. Lineage (GTDB taxonomy): Bacteria > SM23-81 > SM23-81 > SM23-81 > SM23-81 > DAOVRJ01. The sequence continues at coordinate 16,108 of DAOVRJ010000003.1, forward strand.
AGACTCGCATTTTGTCCTATGCTCCCATAAGTTCCCACACTGACGCCGGGCAATAGTTTTAGAACATCACCTAAGTGTTGAGCAGAAGATTGTTCGATATCGGCGCTGGTCAGAACATCCACATTGGCGTCGCTCTCCCATAGGGTATGAGGCGTCCTTGTGGCCGTGACCACTATTGGTTGAAGCTGATAGTCGACCTGCTCCCCCGCTGTTGCGATAGAGGCCTGATCAGAATTCGCCCCTGCGGTGGAGGTTGATAGAGCCAAGACCAATGAGAACATCAACGGAAGACGCATAATTCAGTCTCCTAGAACATATCCGATACAGAATATACGCACTTTCTTCGTCACTGGTGTGAGCCAAAATATCTTTTCATAAATATGGGCTACCTGAGAGCATTTGTCAAATGATTCTCTTTAAGATTGAAAAAAAGAGCTTGAGAGCACTACAACAACCAGATATTTGTTATGTGGGATATACTTCTACCATTCCAACAAAAAGGCGACCTTTTTGCAAAAGAACGGGCAAAATGCCTTGAGACACTTTGCCCGTGAATTATGCGATAAACTACCAGCTGTCAAGAGATAGGGGCGAGTTTTGCCCTCCTACCCTTCTCATTTCATATTGCCCAAGCTTTTGTCAAAGATACCTACCCGGTTGGAATCTTCGTTCTCTTCAGCTCCCTTTCGTGCTCGCACCAGATAATACCGGGACTCGGTCGGTGGCGTTGGGTCCGTCCATTTATCTTCTGTAGTAGAATCTGCGGGAGTTGTGGGCGCAAAGTTAGGATCTAGGTCATCGCTATAAATGCGATATATATCCACCCCGTTCTTGGCGGTCCAGGACAGTTGAAATGTCCCTTTGTCCTTGATGATCGTCAAATCATCTATTGGGCCCATGTATGCTTCCATTATGGTCATATCTTGAGCTCCATCGCCGAAGCCATAGGTAGCCATAACAGTATCCCCGTGGGGGCAAAACCTCTGCACGGCATCGTCCATGTAATTGTTGACATAAATCACGTCCTCGATCTGATCATAAAACAGGCGCATTGCCCCATCTCCTACCCGGATAGGATTGATACTGTTATGATAAACAGTGTCGGCGTAAATATCGTAAGTGTACAGAAATCCGTTGACAAAATCGCCCCAGTCGCAGAGATAAACCTGGCCATCGATCGTGACGATGATATCTCCGGGAGCTCCGCCAATTTCCACGGTGTCAACCACAGCTGGCCCACCGTCGGGACCGGCCCAACGGTCAATAATGCAGATCTTTCCGGCTTCGCTGACATAATCGCCGGTGCAGACCACGTAAACTCTGCCATCCGGTCCCAGAGCAAGGTCCTGGGCATTTATGGGCACCGCCAGGGTTGTGGTCACCGTATCGGCGCTGACGTCGATGACGGAAACTGATGAGGCATCGTATTTCGCCAGAGAGGTGTCCACACCAGAGTTGGTCACAAAGGCGGTGTCTCCCAACACCAGAACCCCCTGAGGTCTCGGTCCCACGGGAATATCTTTCTCTATGATGCTGTTCTCCAGATCCACCACAGATACCGTGTTGAGCAGCCAATTGGTCACATATGCCCGTTCGTCGCTAACGAAGTCCATGAACCAGGGATTGCTTGTATCGGCCAAAGCAATTCTCTTCTCCACCTGGTCACAGAGGGGATTGATGATCATGATCTCCGGCGGATCGGAATTGACCACGTAGACCCTTTTCTGGTGAGCGATCACCTGATTGGGAACATCACCCAGGGCCAAAACATCGTTGGTGATCTGGCTGTTTTCCAGATTCATCTTAGAAAGTGTTTTGGCCGACCCATTCATCACGTAAAGAGTTCTGGGGACATCAGCGCCGTTTGCATTTGAAGTGGCAATAAATAATATGATATAAATCATCATGAACATCGTTCTCATCATGATACCTTTCATGATCATGCTCCCTTTTTGGTCATGTTCACGCTCTATGTCATGAGAATAATAGCGGATTTATCAGGAATTTCAAATCAAACGAGCTATCGGCTTTTTCTTGGCTTCCATGTGTTATCTCCCCCCTTTCAGTTCCACATGACCTTCAGCGGATGAGGATCATTTTACGCGTCTCGGTTAGTTCGCCTATCTTTAAACTACAGAAATAGATACCGCTGCTAACCGGCCTGCCCGTATAATCCGTTCCATCCCACTTTATGTGCTGTTGACCGGCATTCCTGATTCCGTCGATGAGAGTTCTCACCTTCTGTCCCAAAAGATTGAATACAGTGAGTTTGATGGATTCTCGACTTGGAACAAAATACTGAATGATGGTTTCAGCATTAAAAGGGTTGGGGTAATTCTGCCAGAGTTTAAACGCAACGGGCTGAACCATTGGATCCTCTTCGTTCACCAGCGTCGTGGATGAGCTGTTCACAGCCACGATGGCGTCCAGGTCAAAATCGCCATTGTACAAACCCTCCTGATAGATGTCGCCCAGATCAGTGATTCTAACATAAGTCGCCCATTCCAGCCCCAAATCTGCTAAATCAAAATGATCCCCACCGGACACCGTGGGATCTGTGGGATTGAGGTTGTCATCCGTGGGAGTCACCCCGGCTAGTCCAGACATGTCTGTGGTGTCGTAGGGGAATTGATACCAGTTTTGTCCATTTTGACTGACGGATACAATGCCCGCCTCCATAAACACAGTACCGAAGATGGAGATGAACGCATTTTCAAATACGGTGAAATCCACGCCATGGCCATCGACGATGGCATTGTCGATGAACCTGAGGATAATTTCGCCTCCGTGTCCCAGGGATAAGAGTTCCTCTGGCTTGCAGCTTGGACTGTTAGGATTTATGCTCGGATCAGGATCAGGTGGACCGAGAACGTTATTCGGGAAGTAGTTATACCCGAATTCGCTCCAATTCTCCCCGGGCGTGAAGCTGACCACCTCGTCTGCCCAGGGATCTGAACTCATGATCGGCTCCACTATGGCCATATCTTGAGCTCCCTCTCCAAAATTGTACGTTGCCAGCACCGTATCTGCATCTACATCAAATTTCTGGACGGTATCATCGCCAAAATTAGATATCCAAAGGGCATCTTCTTGTCCATCATATAGCAGGCGCATAGCACCATAGCCTACCTGTATAGGATTATCCACACCGCGAATAACAGTATCTGCATAGGCATCATACACGTAAAGATGACCGTGAGGCTCTGCGCCAAAGGAGGTACAATAACCCTTCCCAGAAGGGGTAATCATGATGTCTCCGGGCATGCCCCCTATTTCAATGGTGTCCACCACGGCCGGTGTCCAATCGGGTCCGGCCCAGCGATCGATGACCACGATACGGCCGGGGATATCGTCGTAATTGCCAGTACACATGACGTGAATCCGGCCATCGGGGGCAAGAGCCAAATTTTGAGGATTGGTGAGAACCTCAAGATTTTGAATGATGGTATCTTGCAGGACGTCTATGATGGAGACCGTCGAAGGGCTGTAATGAGGATATCCGCCGGTGTTGGTGATGAAGGCTTGGTTTTCAACGATCAGGATTCCCTGAGGTCCAATTCCCACTGGTATATCTTTTAGGATAGTTCTGTTTTCCACATCGACAACAGAAACGCTATTGGCAATTAAATTCGTCACATACGCTTTATTTGCTCCTACAAAGGCCATGTAGTATGGATTGCTGCCCTGGGCTAAGGAAATGATCACGGGTTCCTGACCATCATCTCTGGGATCGATGATCATGATGTCGTTGGTGCCGGAATTTACCACGTAGAGCATGTCGTTGAAGCTCAGTATTTGATTGGGCCATTGGCCAATGGTGAGGAAATCATTTACGATGACCTCCGTCTCCAAATTCAATTTGGAAAGAGTTCTGCCCAGTCCGTTGATGATATAAAGAGTCCTGGGCTCATCGGCAAATGTAATATTGCCAAGCGAAACCAGCGCTAGACCCACAAAGAGCAAAATGCTTGTAAAAATTCGCTGCCTGATCATCGATGTCCCTCCTTTTCTGATGGATGTTGGCAGTGAATTTACTTCATCAAAACGGGTTCTTTATGGATAATCCTAAACGCCACTCCCTGGGTGGAAGAGGCATGTCTTCAAGGATCTCATGCCGCTCATCGGTGATGTTGAAAACCGAGAACTTGCACTTTAGTTCCGCCGAGGACACACGAAAGCTCCAGGACACATCTGTGTCCAACACCTTGTACTGAGGCATCTCGATGGTGTTTGATTCCGTCACAAAGCGTCGGCCAACATTCCGATAATGAATACCCCCCTGCCAGGGATCAAATTTAAGATTAATGTTGGCTTTGAATGAATCCTGAGGTTTGTAAGGTAGTATTTTATTGTGCGTCGTCCTCCGATTGCTCTTGTTTATAGGTTTGAGATGTGAATAGCTGAAAAGCACAGTTACGAATTCCTCGGGAGAGCACAACTCCATTGAATATTCTTGCCCTGTTATTTCTGCATCTGTGTTGAACGGGGAGAAAACCTCAAAATTTCCCAGCCTCCATACGATTAGATCATCGATATTGTATCGAAACGCCGTTATCTGCCCCGCTATGTCCCCCCAAGTCGTTAATCGCCAGCCAAAGCTGGCATCGACATTCAAACTCTTTTCTGGAAGAAGATCGGGTTTCCCCTTAATTCTGAAATCCTGATAAAACAGATCGGCAAAAGTGGGCACACGAAAAGAACGGGCTAGATTGGACCGGAGATAAAAACGATTACCATCCCCCACTGAAATCAAAAACCCCACTCCCGGACTCCATTGATGCTCAACCCGTTTGATCTCGGCATTGTCAATTACAATTTCATCGTAGCGAATGGCAGGTGTAACAATGACTCGCCAGGACAACCATGAAAAATGGTGCTTCCATTCCTGATGCAAGAGCACACCGTGTGATCGATCTTGAGCCTGACCGATGGTAGTGTTCTTTCCGGTGAGCAGATCGCTATCGCGATACCGCAGCAACCGACCGGTGTAGCCGGCGGTACATCGAAACCAATGGAGTGGACTGTACTGAACAGTGGAGTTGATCGCCGATGTCTTCAAGATAGCTTCGTAATGATATGGAGGATAGCGCCGATATCTCAGCTCGGCATGCGCAGGCCATAAATTAGAGTTTTCGTTGCCAGACTCGCAGTAATCTAAATCGATGGTAACCTGGAGATGATCAATATTGTAAACATACTGGGTCCCCAGAATGTCTCGCCTCGAGTTAGCCCGGGCATAAGCCGTCCAGTAGTTGATTTTTCCCGGCAGCCCTCTGTTGGAAATCACTCGCCCTCCCTTCACACAGATACGATGTCTTCCCCACCCCAGGCTCACATGCCCAAAAAGATTCCGCGATAAGAGATCCGCGTTTATTCTATTCTCCGGGATTGTCCTATCGTCGGGCGTCTCATAGCTGTAGGGAAAATCCCCCTGGCTTTGCAGATAGTTGTAGGAGACAAAGCAACCGAACCTCCCGTAGCTGCACGACCAACTTGGCTCAATCTGGTACAGTTGCCATGAGCCCGTCATACAGTTTAGCTGGGCATTATTTTCGAATTTGTCTCTGGTGATGATGTTCAATACACCACCTATTGCTCCCCCACCGAATCTTGGTGAAGTACCTCCTCTGTAAACCTCGATTTTCTCAATAATATTTATAGGCACTTCGGAGAGATCGACCTCGCCCATGAGCGCGTCGTTAAGCGGCATGCCATCCAACAGAACCAGGACCTGATTGGTCGGGCTGCCTCGAATTGAGATCTTCTTTCCGTTTCCCAATCCTCCCGTGTTTTGAATTTCCACTCCTGGAACCCCTTGCAACAGTTCTCCAACAGACTGGAAATTAGACTCTTCTATCTTTCTACGGGTTATGGTAAACACATCTGTCGTGGGGATATCTGTCCATCTTTCGGCGAAAACCTCTATTTCTGCTATAGGAATCAGTTTTGGGCTGAGTTGGTAATTTACATGTACGGGTTGATCTCGGAACACTGTTATATCCGAGATCGTCAGAGTCTCATACCCAATATAGCTGGCCGATACTGTATAAATACCAACGAGCAAGTTCTCCAACTGGAAATAACCATGCTCATCGGTGATCGCACCTATTCCCTTGCCGTGGACCACCACATTAGCTCCCAAAAGGGGATTGCCAGTATCTATATCTGTCACCAACCCGCAGATTTTAGCGGTAGACTGTGCCCATGCTGTTGAGCACAGTAACAGCGCGAATACGCACAAGATCGTTGTATTGCGAGTCAACTGAGGTGTCCTTCCAAATAGAAAAGGCGAAATACTACGGCTCAATAAAAACCCCCAACTTCCGAGAATGAAAGCTGGGGTCGATACGTATCAAGAACCCAAACCTCGCCCACGGAGGTCTTTGTGGATCTTCACTGGAGACGGCAGGTTTCCTGGCTATGGGCATCGGACCTACTCGCCACGCCTTCCCGTCCCCCTTAATGGAAACAGTGGCAATTGTGGCTTTCGTAGCCCATCACAGTAGCGGGGCTGCGACGGATTTTCACCGTCTTCCCTATTGGCCCTTGCGGGCACCGCCTTCGTGTTGTATTCGCAAAGAGCAGACTTAAGAAGTGATATCTGGCTCAGCAATCATCTGGAGCTGTCCAGCGAGGTCTTATCTTGTATATTAATGGCCCGATCACGGTAAAGATCATCAAATTCGAGACCATGTGTATAATCGAAAACATCATGCCCGCGACCAGAACAGCCGACAACTTTGAGGCCATTCCAAAGGATATGGCCATTGCCACGTTGGTAACGATGTCATAAAACAGCGTACATGCCAAACCACAAAGCGCCATCTTCGCCCAAGTAAATCCCCTGTCCAGCCAAGGCTGAATCGCTCCCCCCACTGCTCCGATGGTGGCCATTCCGCCCACTTGAGCCAAGGCCACGGGAAGTACCGGAGCACCCATGGGGTTCAGGGTGGTGAACAAGCCCATGGAGATGATTCCCACTATGAAGCCGCCCTTCGATCCCAGGATGTAGCCGGCCATGAAGATCACCAAGGTGACAAGCTCCACGTTGGGCACATGCACCAACGAAAACCCCAGGGCTACAGCCAGGGCCACAAAGGTGGCGGAGAGGGCAAAATCTCGGATCACGTTGAGTGTCCCATAAAAAAATCCTCCCGTCGGGGAAGATCAAAAAAGCCCGACCTTCAAAGTCGGGACTAGAAGACGAAACCTTCCCGCGAAGGCATTTTTTCGCTGGACGCAGGCAGGTCTCCTGGCTCTCGGCAAAAGAAGCGCCATCCTTCCCAGGGAAAAACTAACTCCCCAGTGGCCTACAATATATCGCTTCTGAGGTTCCGGCCTGAAAACAGCCGGACCTCCTGCCGATCACAGTGGCGGGGCCGCTCGGTTTTCCACCGTTTTCCCTATTCTCCGCTCCTACGGCACCTGCGCCTTCATGTTTCTTCCGCGCTAATATAGCGTAGGATCTTTCGCTTGTCAAGCACCAAAATGTGGTTTTTCTCAAATATCACAAACTTGCTTTCCCCTGAGCCCCTGTTCAAACCATCCAGTTTGCTGTAAGAATACCCCGGTTAAACGTTTTTCATATTGTTGTCGTAGAGAATATGACGCGTTTGCAAAGAGCATCGGCGACGAAGAAGATATGCATGCCCCTTTGCTGGAATTCCTTGCGGACATCGCAGATATCCCAATATCCCGTCTAAGAATCTTCGCTGCCGGAGATGGCCAAGGCACATTTTTGATACAAGAGCGGCTCTATCCTGGCTGTGCAGGTGATACCTTTTTGAACATATCGGCCGCGCACTCTCTCGCACCTTATGAGAAAAAGGCCGACGTATCAACGTCGGCCTTTCTGTTCTCCAGACATCTGCATGCGATTTAGAAAGATATCAGGAATCCTCTTTACCCTCACCGGTAAATTCCATGCTTTCCAGATTCTCCCCCATATGTTCCAGCATCCAGCGGGCATCATCGGCCAAATCACAGTCGGGGTAATTGTCAACGATGCTCTGCATGGCAGCACTAGCCTTATTGTAGTCCTTTAGCTCCTCGGAGTAAATAAAACCAATCATAAACTGAGCTTTGTAATTATGCTCGTTATGGGGATATTTTTTCAACAGCATGCTGTAAAAGTCAACGGCCTTTTCAAAATTGCCCTCATTCTCCGCTTGCTGGGCCAGGCTAAACATCTCTTCTGGTGACTTTGTGCTGCAACCGTTAAAAAACAGCAACAACACAGCCACCACAATAGTTCCCACAAGCGCACTTCTCATATCTGCCTCCTTATCAAATAAGATGGTTAAATTCAATATAACAATTATTTGCATGATGTCAAGGTAGTTTTCAATAGTCTCAGGGTCTGGGTATGGCCAGATCATCCGTCCCCGGGGCGGACATAGTTATCTCAGGGGAATTTTCCTGGATAAGCTCATGGATGATCTGGGCGTATTTGACCTTTTCCCGCGCCCAATCGGCCATCATCTGAGAGTTCGTCCACGGTTTGTAGAGTGCTCCTGGGCCCGCTCCACAACCCGGGCCGGGTTCTACCTTGAAGTAACAGGGAGCCGCCACCCGGGCCATGTCTGGTGCCTCATAGAAGCGCATGTAACCACCAAAGGATTCGGTGATGATTATGTGAACATCCAGAGGGATATCGGTAACCTGTCTTATGTTGGCGAATTGAGCCAGGGTAAGGTCGGCCACAGGGTTGAAACTTCCGGCGCCCAGGGATTGCAGGAGTCTTCCACCGGCAGCATTGGCATGTCCGCAGTAAATGGAAACCTTGAAGGTGATATCTTCGGGCAAATCCCCTTTTTTCTTCATCTCGTTCAGCAGCCAGAGAAGCCCCTCGTCGATGACCAGGAAACCGCGGAAGCCCAGATCTATTGCCCTGAAGATATCGGTGATGACCTGGCGGAGTTGATCGCTGCCCCGGTAGCGAAGACCAGACAATCCGCCCTCAGGGGTGACCAGCTGTCTGCCTATGTCCCAGGAGGCCCGGGGACCCGGGGTAAGGATAACCTCCAGCTTTGCCTCGGCGGCCATCTGAGCAAAATCTCTCAGCTCGGCTTTGTCCAGCAGGGTTGCTCCCATAACCACGGAGATCGCCCGATGGATGGGAACCTTACGCTTGTTCATCTCGTCAATGAGAGCCTCCAGCACGACAGGACGTTCCACTCCGGATATCTCCATACGATACCAGGCGCCATCGGGGAATCGTTTGGTGCTGGTGGGAAGATCCCGGGCATCACGACCGGGAATTCCGTGCTTCTCCATCAATTTGCTTACATCGTCCATCTTCATGGGAGTTCCTCCTATCCTGTTTTGGAAAGATGGTAATAATTACAGGTTGAAGCAGACCACTTTTGGTTCGGTCATCTCGTAGATGGCATAGCGAAGTCCTTCGCGTCCGAGACCGCTGAGCTTGACACCGCCGAAAGGCATCTGGTCGATGCGATAATCCGAGGTGTCGTTGACCATTATCCCGCCCACGTCGATGCCCTCGATAGCCTGGAAGGCGTTATTGATGTTCTGAGTGAATATACCGGCATGCAGCCCGTACTTGGAGCCGTTGATGGTCTCGATAACCTGGGACAGATCATCAAATTTAAAGAGGACCACCACCGGGGCAAAAACCTCCTCGGCAACAACCTTGGCGCTGAGGGGAACGTCAGCCAGGATGGTGGGCTGATAGACGGAGCCCTCTCGGATGCCCCCGGTCAGAATCTTGCCCCCCTGGGAAACGGCTTCCTGAACCCATGACTCTATTCTCTTGGCCTCGCTCTCCGAGATCATAGGGCCCATTTCGGTTTTCTCATCGTGCTGAGGTCCCACCACCAAGGTTTTTGTTTTGGCCACGAACTTCTCCTGAAATTCATCATAGACTCTTGTGTGGACGAAGAGACGCTGTACCCCTATACAATTCTGACCAGCACAGCCAAAGGCTCCATCGACACAAGAAGGCACGGCCCTATTCAAATCAGCGTCTGCCATCACGATGACCGCAGAATTGGATCCTAATTCCATACCTATTTTCTTCAAACCAGCTTTTTTAACGATCTCCAGACCGGCCTCCGGCCCTCCGGTAAAGGTGATCATTCGCACCCGATCATCGGTAACCAGAGCGTCGCCGATCTCATTTCCATAGCCGGTGACGATGTTCAGACCTTTGGGAGGCAACCCGGCTTCCAGGAACAGCTCGCCCAGTTTTAGAGCCACCAGAGGGGTCACCGTGGCTGGCTTAAGTACCACGGAGTTCCCGCTGGCCAGAGCGGGGCCAAGCTTGTGGGCCACCAGGTTTAGGGGGTCGTTGAAAGGGGTGATCGCCCCGATGACCCCGATGGGAAATCGGTAATAGTAACCTCGTCTGTTAATAGAGCCGTCACGGCTGTCAAAAGGCAGCGTTTCACCGTTTATTCTACGGGCTTCCTCGGAGGCTACCGTGATGGTGGTAGTGGCTCTGCCCACCTCGAAACGAGCCTCGCGGATGGTTTTGCTTCCTTCCGAGGAAAGTGTTTTAGCAAAATCCTCCAGTCTCTGCTCCATCAATCGGGCCGTCTTGGCCAAAATGTTTATTCTTTCCAGCGTAGAAAGCTTTTTAGTCTCCCTAAAGCCTTCCACGGCCGATGTAATTGCGTCTTTCATGTCCTGGGAGCTGGCCGCTGGAACGGTGTCCACCAGAGAATTATCGTACGGGTTCCTGACTTCGATCTTGTTCTCTCTGTCCACCCACTTCCCGCCTATCAGCATCTTCATTAAACAACCTCCTTGATCAGGTAATTTGGAGAGCTATTATTCTATTCAGACTAAGCCAGGTTTACTGCGGAACGTTCACGATGAATGGAGAGCATATCAACCAAAATGGAAAAACCTGTCTCCAGTCTTCCGGCTCCGGGGCCCACGACGGTCACATTGCCCAATAGATCTGTGTCAAAGGTCAGCGCGTTGGTAACTCCGCCGACGCCGGCCAAAAAATCGTCTGCAGGCACCTTCTTCGGAGAAACCTCCGCTTGAACCTTATCGCCGTCACGCCATGCCCGGGCGATGAGCTTCCACCTTTTGTTCTCCTGATTTGCCGTTTCTATATCCTTCAGCGTAATACCGGTAATGCCCGTACAGGGCACGTCGGCTATTTTCAGGTCCCCACCCATGACCATGTTGGCGATTATCACGATCTTTGCCAGAGCATCCCATCCTTTCACGTCAGCATCCGGTTTAGCTTCTGCATAACCCAGCTCCTGAGCTACTTTCAGCGTTTCCTCGTATCCTTTACCCTTCTCCATCTCACTGAGGATATAGTTAGTGGTACCATTGAGGATACCCCGCACCTCACGGATCTCTGTACCGGCCAGGTTCTCCAGGGCAAAATTTAAAACCGGAGTGCCGCTGACCACGGTTCCTTCATAACGAAAACAAACACCTTTTTGCCTGGCCAGCTTAACAAGTTCCCTCCCAAACAAGGCAGACGGTCCCTTGTTGCTGGTGATCACGTGCTTTCCACTCTCCAGGGCGGCGCGTACATGACTTGCTGCCGGCTCCCCAGTATCGATATCAGTATAGGATATTTCCACAACGATGTCCGCTCCACTTTCCCTGATGGTCTTCAGACTATCCCAGCCAGTAGTGGCTCCGGGATAGCCATCAATTCGTCCCGTTTCCCGGACCAAGGAAAGCAGTTTCTCCAAATCAAGTCCCTCCTCTAAATATATAGAACCTTTCATGATATCCGATATGGCCACCACAGAACACTCGAAATCATACTTCCGTCGCAACTGATCCCTTTTATTCATCAGAATTTCGGCCAGTCCCTGGCCTACGGTGCCGAAACCAATAAAAGCTATCTTGTAGGTCATCGCACACTCTCCTCTTTGTCCTATTGATAAGCTTGTAATCTAGCCACGTCCGCGATGGCGGCCATGCCTTTAGAGAAGGCAGTCAGATTGGCCTTCAGCGTTTTGGAAGCCAACTTCTTTTTTATGATTCGACGCAGCCTGGTATCGTCTAACTCCAGCAGGGCTGCCAGAGCGCCCAGAAGAGCTATGTTCAAGGTACGCATATTTCCAGAGTTCCGGGCTATGTTCACCCCATCCACAAGTATCACACGTTTTGCCCTTCGGCCAAGTTTAGCCAAAATATCATCGGGGTAATCTCGCTGGCCGATGGCCACAGGCATGGGTTTCAGCTGCTGCGTATTAAGGATGATCTGCCCGTCGGGGCGCAGATATTCCACCCAGCGAAGCGCTTCCAGCTCTTCGAAAGCCAGCATTACATCGGCAGTTCCCTTTTCGATCAGGGGGGAATAAACCTTGGATCCATAGCGCACGTGACTGACAACGCTGCCTCCCCTCTGGGCCATGCCATGAACTTCGCTCTTCTTGACATCATAGCCGATATCCAAGCAGGTCATGGATAGTATTTCACTTACTAAAAGAACTCCCTGTCCACCCACTCCGGCGATGAGCACATTTTTAGCATTACAGTTCATGTCACATCCTTTTTTATTGATGGATGCCTATGTAAACCTGAGGAAAACCAATGGATTTTCAGATTTTTTCCAGCCAGGGCATCAGCGAGCGCAATTTCTTTCCCACCATTTCTGCGGGATGGTCATCGTCCTGGTGAAGCATCCGGGAATAGTTCACTCTACCGGTGCGATTTTCAGCCAACCATTCCTGGGAGAAACGGCCGTCGCGAACATCTTTTAAAATCTGCACCATTCTACTCTTGGTATCTTTAGAGATGATCATCGGCCCTCTGGTGATATCACCATAGCGAGCAATTTCGCTGATTCTGCTCCTCATTCCCTGGATTCCGTGGACGTAGATCATATCGGCTATTTGTTTTATCTCATGGAGACACTCAAAATAGGCTATTTCCGGCTGGTAACCTGCTTCTACCAGCGTTTCAAAGCCGGCCTTGATCAGGGCCGTCAAACCTCCGCATAGCACCGATTGTTCTCCGAACAGGTCCGTTTCCGTCTCTTCTGCAAAGGTGGTCTCGATGACGCCTGAGCGAGTACCCCCAATACCCTTGGCCACGGCCAGCCCAATCTCCTTTGAATGGCTGGTGGCATCCTGGAAAACGGCTAAAAGGCAGATCACCCCCATGCCTTGCTTATAAAGGCTTCTTACGAGCACTCCAGGGCCTTTGGGGGCCACCAACAGGCAGTCAACTTCCCGAGGAGGAATCACCTGACGATAATGAACGCTGAACCCGTGGGCGAAAACCAGGGCGTCTCCCGCTTTTAAACTCGGTAAGATCTGATCTTTAAATATCTGGGCATGCAGATGATCCGGCATCAGCACAAGAATTACTTGTGCCAAAGATACGGCCTCCCGGGCAATTAGAGGATGAAATCCATCCTGCTGAGCCTTTCTCCAGGCCGGGCTACCTGGCAAATCTGCCACTTCCACATCCAAACCGCTGTCCCGCAAATTATTAGCTTGGGCGCTCCCCTGGGAACCATACCCGATGACCGCGATCTTTTTGTCGCGTAGGATATCCAAGCTGGCGTCTTTCTCATTGTAAATCACGGCCAATTTAAAGCCCCCTTTCGACAAGTTCCCATAGCTCTCTTTCTCCAGATACTACCTGGAGTCTAATTCCAAAAGAGAGAAGGGGAATTGCCACCTTTCCCATGACTGGCAGTCGCACCTCATCCTTTTCGGTGGTTACCACATACTGGGCACCAGCCTCACGAGCAAGGCAGATTACCTGCTCCAATTCTTCTCGTCGGTAAGGATGATGATCAGGGAAACGAACACTCTCGATCAGCCGGACACCTGTTTGCTCAAGTGATCGCTCAAAAGAGCTTGGATTTCCGATGCCGGACATGGCCAGGACCTGCTTTCCTCGCAAGGATTCCAGGTCCAGTTGCTCACCGGAATGAACGTCTCGCAAGCTCATCGGCTCACATTCGCTCTGAACTACGATGGCATTTGGACATATCTGATGAAGAAAGTCCACCAGCTCTCCAACACCATCGGCCTGGTTCACCCTTGTTAAAACGAACAGCTGAGCCCAGCGCAGAGCTTTTACTTTCTCCCTGAGGATGCCCGCAGGAAAAACCCGTCCATTACCAAAGGGACATGTGGCGTCGATGACTACCAGTTCCACTTCCCTGGCCAGCCGGAGGTGCTGGAACCCATCATCGAGAATCAATATTCTTGGCCGGAACATCTCCACGGCAACTCTTCCCCCGGCTATCCGATCTGCACACACCACAACGGGAACTTTTGGCAGAGATCGGGACATCATAAGAGGCTCGTCCCCTACATCTTGCCATTTACCATTTCCGCCTACCAAAACCCTATGACCGCGGCTAGTCCGGCCATATCCTCGGGTTAAGATGGCCACCCCTATTCCCCTGCCGGCCAGATTATCGGCCAGCAGATTAACCAACGGCGTTTTCCCCGTTCCTCCCATAGAGATATTTCCCACGCTGATAACCCGGGCCCCTACGCGGTGTGTTTTTAAAATTCCGCTCCGGTATAGAACCCTGCGCAGGTGAACGATCGCGGATACTGGCACTGCCACAAAATAACATAGACAACGCGTTAGAGCAGGTAAAAACCCGTTTTTTCTTTCCAGGACCGCTCGTATCCAAATTTTTCGCCATTTGCTTGATAAGGAAATTCGCATGGTTAGCTACACAGCTTTTCCTCTAATGCTTCAGCTGTTCTTTCGGAGCTCCCCTGCCCCTTCAGGACCACCTTCAGAGCAGCCTTTCCTCTCCGGTTGCGCTCTTCATCTGAGCAGAATATACGCGAGACAGCTTGCTGCAACTGTGTTTCATCCCTCACCTGCATGCCGCCACCGGTTTCCATAAGCATACGGGCGCTTTTACGGCAGTTTTCCATGTGCGGACCAAATAGAACAGGGATACCATAGGATGCCGGCTCCAGGGGATTATGTCCTCCATAAGGCAACAAACTGCCACCCACAAAGGCCACGTCGGCTGTAGAATAAAGTCTCATTAGCTGACCCATATTATCCACAACCAGAACATTCCATGAAATGCAAGAAAGCCCTTCCAGTTGACTGTATCTTCGCACCTTCAAACCTTTAGCACGTATAATACGCGTCACCTTTCCTGCCCTTTTCACATGCCGTGGAGCTACGATTGCCCTAAATAAATCGTTGCCGGCCATAATTCCTGAAATAGCCTCCGCAATCTTCTCCTCCTCCCCCGGGCGCGTGCTCCCAGCCACCAGCACCTTCGTTCCATCCGGTATTCCCAGCGAGCTGCGCACCAGATCTCGCTCCCCGCGCATCTGGGAGTCTACCAGCAGATCTCCCTTGAAGTTGCCCGTAACCTTAACTCGTGAGCTCTCAGCGCCCAACACGCGAAACCTCTGCGAGTCCTGCTCTGTTTGGACACAGATCATCTCCATGCAAGCAAGGGTTTTAGACATGAGCCCCTTAAACACCAGATAACGAGATAAGCTACGCTCAGACATCCGGCCGTTGATCAGAGCCACTTTTGTGCCCCTTCGGCGGGCCTGCCAAATTAAATTAGGCCATAGCTCTGTCTCCGCCAACAGTAAGATCTGCGGCTTAGCGATTTTTAGGACTCGCTTTACTATAAAGGAAAGATCTATGGGAAGGTAAAAAACTCGCCGAATTTCTCCCTTCAATTGAGCGGCTCGCTCCCGTCCCGCCCGTGTGGTAACGGAGAGGATGAACAGTTGCTCAGGAAATCTTCGCCGCAGTGACGGAAGAAAGGCGGCCAAACTGTTCACCTCCCCAACCGAGGCGGCATGGATCCAAAGAGTAGGGCGCGATTTCACGCTGCCAAATATGTCTCTCGGCCACAGTCCTAACCTTTCTTTCAGACCGTGGCCCCCTAACAGAACTTTAGGCAACAGATATGGAAGAGCAAGCAGCAATGCTATGGATAGAGCCATATCATAGAGGAACAGCATGCTTCACCGAATCCGAGTTCTCTGGAAGAAATTGTCTGCCTTATGGGTTAGCTCCTGAAGAGCCCTCTCAAGCTCTACCCTTTTTGCCTCGACATCTTCTCCGCAGATCTTCCTGGGCACGCA
>DAOVRJ010000144.1 GCA_030628225.1 Candidatus Zixiibacteriota bacterium
ACTTAGCAAGTATTAGCACAGTTTTAGATTGACAATAAGCTTTTCATGATCTACATTAGCGAAGATATCGGTTGGACGCAAGCACCGGGTTATTGACAAATACCCGTTGTGGGCAAGCTGCATTTGCCGGGCTTGGGGACTCTAGTAAACTGTGGGAGAAAATACAGGGAGTTTTTTCATGAAAGACCCATCTAACCTTATCTCCGATCTACGCCGGGCCATGATCAAGGGAGATCTCCCTCCCTGGCGGGCGGAAGCTGCTCTTCTGGACAAAGGAGTGAAGAGCCCGATCCATTTTTATCTGGCTGCCCTGACTCGCAAGGCCTATATAGAGGAAATCTCCGGCGAGAAGTTCTGCCACCTCCACGTTATGGAAAGGCCCTATATACAGCCGTGGCGGTGTCCCAAAGACGACATCATCTATAATCTGGAGGCACAGGAGAAGGACCTGACGTGCACTGTATGCAGATCGTCCCTTAAGCCATACAAGGGGTCTGAACTTAGCTATGCGCCTTTGGTTGCATCTTATGTGGCCGGGTTGGAGGACTATATTTCATACTGCGGCCAGGTAACTGTCAAGGGGGAGGTGAACAAGGATTTCATCAACCTCACATCTATGGGGCCTGGCATGTCGGCCATCGGTCTGGCCAGGGGTTGTTTTCTGGTCAACCGCTGGGGTGGGGCAGAGGTTCAGGTGGAGCCGCTGGCCACAACGGCGCGCTGCATGGGCCATATCTTCGCCGACCCCGGGGTGCGCCATAAAGCTCAAGAGATCATCCAAGCTAATTTGGATAAGCTGAAAGCCATTGTCAACGAAGGTATGGCCAAGGTGGGGGCGCAGGTGGGTGAAGTCGTGTTCGATACGGGTGCCCTTGGTTCTGATCACTTTCTCTACGTCTGTTTTTACGCCGACCTGCCCGAGTATCGCGGTCATGGTGAGATAAGCTGGTCCGTGGGCCAGGCCCGAGAGATGGCAGATTCTATTCTAAGGAAGGCAGGGGTGGATTTCAAACTGAGCGTCATCGCCCAGGGGTATGATGGTGATTACAAACCAAGCCCCTCCAACAAACGTGGCCGGCGAGCCAGCGCCCAGGTGCGTGTTCCGGTGAAGGAGATGGAGGATTTTCTGGGCAAGTCGGTGGATCGTTTTTTAGCCTTCAATGAGATGGATCGCCTGGGCGTGGAGAAGCTGGGTTGGTTCTACCACACCGGCATGGGGGCGGAGGTTATCTCCGGGTTGTACAAGGCCACCCGGGTGAATCCGCGCATGCCTATGACCACTTGCCTGGAACGCATCTATGCACATGTCGAGGGGAACGATCTGGTCTACGGTGTGGAGCTGCCTACCGTAGAGGTTGGGGTGTGGTCCTCCATAGAAGGCGGGATCCCGCCCATCGGGCGGGAGGTGATGCGCATCATGGGTATCACCAATACCAGAGAGTTCTGTGCCAATTTAGCCGCCCAGGTGATGGCCGGGGAATTTAATCTAGCCTGTGAGATCGTCAGGGGGAAGTTGTATACCAAAGGGGTGAAGAGGTTGTATTGAGTTGATTGACTATAGTTAGGTTGATGATGTTATAAATTGCATCAGTTTTCTAGATTTTCTGCCATACTTATATCCCACCTCCACCCAGGTGGTTTTTTCATACCCGGTCATTTTCTGGTTGCTATTTTTTCGTTTTTTGGGTATACTAACGTGAATCTTGAGCAAAGGTTCAGGGGGTAGCAAGCATTGGATTATTTGGAGCTTTTAAAAAGCCTGGCCATTCCGGCAAAAACGAAAATTGTCCTGCTGGTGCTGGATGGCGTGGGCGGACTTCCCCGAGAAAAGGATGGTAAGACGGAGCTGGAAGCAGCCATAACACCTCATCTGGATGCTCTGGCCAAGGAATCCTCCTGCGGATTGATGGATCCCATTGCCATGGGCATCACGCCGGGCAGCGGGCCCTCCCATCTGGCTCTTTTTGGCTACGATCCTTTGAAGTATCAAGTGGGACGAGGTGTGCTGGCTGCGTTGGGAATCGGGTTTGAGCTGCAAACAAGTGATGTGGCCGCCCGGATCAACTTCGCCACCGTCGATGAACAGGGTCTGGTGACCGATAGGCGGGCGGGCAGAATTTCTACAGAGGAGAACGAAAGGCTCTGCGATCTGCTCAAGGATATCCGCATCCCGGGAGTGGAGATTTTCCTGCGGCCAGTCAAAGAACACCGGGCCATGGTCGTTTTTCGGGGAACAAACCTATCCGGAGCCTTAGCTGATACAGATCCGCAACAGCTGGGAGTATCTCCCAGGAGGGTCCAGCCATTGTCGCCAGAATCCCAGGGGACGGCCAAGATCGTCGAGGAATTCATCGCTCAGACCAGGAAATACCTGGTGGATCAGCGTCCAGCCAACATGATTTTGATGCGCGGATTCGACCGGTATGAGCCTCTGCCATCTCTGGAGAAACTCTACGGTCTCCGATCGGCAGCCATCGCTCTGTACCCCATGTACAAAGGCGTGGCCAGGCTGGTGGGTATGGAGGTCATCGGCTCGGCGACAACCGTCGGCGAAGAGTTTACCGTCCTGACGGAGAACTTCCCCGATTACAGCTTTTTCTTCCTGCATGTAAAACAGACGGACAGCGCCGGTGAGGACGGGAATTTTGAGAGGAAGGTGGCCGTCATCGAAGAGGTGGACCGTCTTGTGCCCAAGCTGAGGGCTCTGGATCCGGACGTCATCGTGGTCACCTGCGATCATTCCACTCCGGCGGTGCTTTGTTCTCACAGCTGGCATGCGGCGCCCATGCTATTGTATTCCAAATATTGCCGGCCGGATTTTACAGGGGCTTTTACCGAGCTAGAGTGTGCCAGAGGTTGCTTGGGCCGATTTCCCACGAGGAAAATGATGGCTCTGGCCCTGGCAAATGCGCTCAGGCTAACTAAATATGGTGCCTAGGTGGGTACATGCATTGCGCCGGCGCACTTTACTGCTATGTGTGATCTCCGGTCTCCTGTTCAGCTTATCCTTTCCCCCTTATCATCTGGGTTTTTTGGCCTATTTCTGCCTCGTTCCTCTCCTGTTCGCTCTCACGCAACAACATTCTGAGCCCTCCTTCGGCATCGGCCTGGTGATGGGGTTGACCCTTTACGGGAGCACCTTTTTCTGGATCGCCTGGGCGACTTTGCCCGGCGCCCTGGGAGCCATCGCCTTCCTGGCCCTGTATCTTGGCCTCTTTGCCCTGATCTTTCGCTTTGTCCTTCAAAGGTGGGGTTTGATTGTTCTTTGGGCCTTTCCTTTTTTCTGGACGGCCATGGAGTATCTGCGGTCTCTGGGGCAGCTCGCCTTTCCCTGGACCTCCATATGCTATTCGCAGACGGAGTATCTGCCCCTGATTCAATTCGCCAGCCTCACCGGACCATATGGCGTCTCGTTTTGGCTGGCAATCATCAACGTGGTGATCTTCTGGACCCTGTGTCGCTGGCGGCGAGGGAAGTACGTGCTTTTTTTCCTCGTTCCCCTATTTTTATTTCCTTATGCATACGGGAAAAGGGCCATTCCCGAGAATCCGTTGCCCGGTGATCTCAAGGTTACCATCATTCAGCCGAACATAGACCCCGACGTCAAGTGGGATTCTCGATTCATCGAGCACAACTTTGATGTGCTCATCGACCGGACCCGAGAGATTGAACCGGAAAATACCGATCTGGTGATATGGCCGGAGACGGCTACGCCGTGTTATCTTGTACGCCAGAGAAACTATTATCAAAGAGTTCGCAATCTGGTGGACGAGTTGGGAGTGCCCCTGTTGACTGGGTCTCTGGACTATACTGATCTTGATAATGAGCAGAACAAATATTTTAACTCGGCCTTCTTTTTTGTTCCCGACCGCCCTGGAATTCAGCAGTATTCCAAGATGAAACTGGTTCCCTTCAGTGAGAAGATTCCTTACGACGAGAAGATTTCCTTTCTGCAGAAGATCAACATGGGCGAGGCCGATTTCACCCCGGGTCAGGATTGGACCATCTTTCACCACCCGCGGGGAAAGTTTGCTGCTCTGATCTGCTTCGAGTCGATTTTTCCTCAGTTGGCCAGAGAATTTTGCCGGAGGGGGGCGGAATTTCTGGTGATCATCACCAACGACGGATGGTTCGGCAAAACCACAGCTCCTTTTCAGCATGCTCAGATCGCCGTCTTTCGAGCCATCGAGAATCGTATCGGCATTGCTCGCTGTGCCAATACCGGGGTATCCATGGTCATCGACCCCTTCGGGAGGGTCAGGAACAGGACGGCCATTTTCGTGGAGAGAACCGTCACAGCTGGGCTTTCCCTCCGCAGAGGGAGCACATTTTATAATCGCTACGGTGAATGGCTGAGTTGGGCCTGTGTTGGAGTAACCGCCGTGTTTCTTATCGTTGGGTCTTTTCGAAGGAAGAGATTGGAGCTTTTTCGAGGACCGTGATGAAATCGCATAGTAGACAGAAATTTCAAGGTGATTCCAGAGTCAGGCTGTATTTCTGTGCGGGTCTCTTGTTTATCATGACCCGACTTGTTGGATTTATGATCCCATCAGGCTGCGCCGCCGTGGGAGACTGGACCACCTTTACCAATGCCAACTTCGTCCGGGACCTGCAGATCTTGGGGGATGATCTCTGGTGTTCCACCTCTGGAGGGGTCCTTAAATTGGGAGTGACTGAGGAGTCCATCCGAAAGTACACCAACGTGGACGGGTTGGGGCATATCGATGTGTTAGCCCTGAGCGTCGATCGTCAGGGAAAGTTGTGGTTTGGGACCAACGGTGGGGGAGTGTCGACTTATGACCCCTCAAAAGGTAGCTGGAGGATCTACACCGAGTTCGACGGCGTTGCCGGCAAGGTGATCGGTGCCATCCTGGCCAGCGGGGATAAAATTTGGGTGGGGACGGAGAAGGGGATAAGCCTCTTCGTCTGGAACGAAGGCGAGGGCGATTTTTTCTGGAAGGAAAATTACCTTTCCGAAAAGGGTGTGCCGGTGAAAAATGTCCGCACCTTTTTGGACTGGGACGACGAGATCTGGGTTGGTATGGAGGAAGGCGTGGCCAGAGCTCGTTATCGTCATCCCACTATTGTGCCCAATCTGCAAGACTCAGCCAGCTGGATCAACTATGACGTCTCCCACGGGCTCACCGATAACCAGGTCAACTGTTTTGCTATGGTGGATTCGATGCTCTTGGCGGGCACCAACAGAGGCGTCAGCGCCTTTCAGGAGAGCATCTGGGTCTCGTGGAGCTTGGGGCTGCCGCTCAACACGACCGTGTACGACCTGTTGGTCAGTGGTTCCAAGATATGGGCAGGAACAGCGCTCGGTTTGTATATGTGCGATAGCCAGTGGGCGTCTCCCCCGGAGTGGGTGCCTGTCCTGCTGGGTGAGACCGTCACCGCCCTGGCCATGGACAGCTCGAGCACACTGTGGCTGGGAACCGATGGCGGTGGAATGATGGCTTCGGTGGGCGAGGATTGGGTTCGTTACAGCACCGATGGTCCCGCTCGAAACAACATCGAGCGCGTGGTCCTGGATCGTGACAAACATGTGTGGATTTCCACCATCGCCCCGGGCTGGGTAGCTAAGGCCTGTCGTTTAGCCGATAACCAATGGACCATCTTCGACGAGTCCGACGGGCTGGAGACTGGTCAAAGACTGTTGGGCTTGTTCGTCGATCACCTGGGCCGCAAGTGGTTCGGCTCCTGGGGTGATGGCGCCTGCGTTCTTGACGACGGTGGGACCTTAACCAAAGAGGACGATGTCTGGTTCCACCTTAACGAAGAGAACAGTGGTTTCAAAGGAATCATCCAGAATCCCAACTACGTGGTAGTCACGGACATCGCCCAGGACCAACATGGTAACTACTGGTTTTTGAACTATTTGGGAGTTGAGTCCGGCTTGGTGGTGTGCGATTCTACTCTCTCCCTATGGACCGCCTATTCTGTCAGGGATGGTTTGGTCTTTACCGAGGTTCAAACTTTAGCCATCGATGCCCAGCAGACAAAGTGGATTGGGGCTCGGCAGGAGGGCATGTCCCGCTTCGACGATGCCGGCACTCCCTTCGACAAATCAGATGACGATCCTCTGTTTGCATGGCTGACGTACAGCGAGGACAGCCCTGATCCCTACCAGATCGTCAGCGACAATGTCTCCGCCATCTGTGTTGATAAGGAGGGGATGGTGTGGATCGGGACGGCGGCAGGTATCATGAAATTCAACGGTTTCTATTTTTCCAGTGTCAGCGGTTTGCTCAAAGAGTCGGTGAACGTGATCGCCGTCGATGCGCGTAACAACATATGGGTGGGCACCGATGGGGGAGTGAGCCGCTTGGCAGCGGATGGAGTTACTTGGACGCATTTCACCATGGTCAATAGCGGTCTAGTGTCGAACAAGGTGCAGGATATCGCCATTAACGAGCGCACGGGAGAGATCTGGCTGGCCACGGATATGGGTTTGAGTCGATGTGAGTCGGGGACTATCTCGCCCATTGAATCTATGGATGCGGTCTTGGTCTATCCGAGTCC